>NZ_PQLN01000047.1:0-37148 GCF_002919855.1 Aeromonas sp. ASNIH8
ACGCAAGATTGGGGGGTGGGGACGGCAAGGTGAACGGGCCGCCGCCATCAGCCCCAACGCGGCCTGGTTGTCGGGCAACGGATGCCACCATCACATCGGATCTAAGGAGTCATATGGAAGGTGAAATGACCATGCAGCCAGCGGCTGCGGGCAGGGGGCTGGCCCATACCCTCAAGGACGATGTCTACGGCATGGTGCTCGGGGTCATGTTTATCGCCGTGGGGCTCAATCTGCTCAAGTGTTCCGGCATGATCACCGGTGGCATCGCGGGCATCGCCCTGCTGATCGCCCATGTCAGCACCCTGCCCATCGGCGTGCTCTTCTTCCTGGTGAACCTGCCCTTCATGGTGTTCTGCTACGTCACCATGGGGCGCGCCTTCACCCTCAAGACGCTGATCGTCAACGTCGCCCTCTCGGCGGCCACCCAGGCGGTGCCGCTGCTGCTAACGGTGAGCTATGTCCATCCCCTGTTTGCCGCCCTGGTGGGGGGAACCTTCCTCGGCATGGGGGTCTTGTCTCTGGCGCGCCACAATGCCTCCGTGGGGGGCACCGGCGTGGTGACGCTCTGGCTGCAACGGCGCACCGGCATCAATGCGGGAAAGAGCCAGATGGTGCTGGATGTGCTGGTGTTTGCGCTCTCTCTGCTCACCCTGCCGCTTCCCCTGCTGCTCTGGTCAACCCTGAGTGCGCTGGCCATGAACGCCATGCTGATGAACTGGCACAAGCCGGGCCGCTATCAGGGGAACTGAACCCCGGTCTGGCTGACGGCTGAGAGGGAAAAAGGCCGTTCCGGGAGACTGGCGGCAGAAAGGGGCTCAACGGCAAAAAAGATCATCTTGTCGGGAAAAACGGCATGGTTACGGCTGAATTTATTGGTTTTTTGCCCTGTTGGTGGCGTTAAATCGGGCTACGCCATAAAAAATTCAAAAAACTTCTTTACCACTGCCCAATGCATGAGTAAAATTTGTCGGCAATATTTTACACTCCCACTCCTCAACGGTGAGATATTGCCATGCTCAGGATTGCCAAAGAAGCGCTGACCTTCGACGATGTACTGTTGGTTCCAGCCCACTCCACTGTTCTCCCCAATACCGCCGACCTGCGTACCAAGCTCACGTCTGCGATCACGCTGAATATCCCGATGATCTCCGCTGCCATGGACACAGTGACCGAAGCCCGTCTGGCTATCGCACTGGCCCAGGAAGGCGGTATCGGCTTCATTCACAAGAACATGTCCATCGAGCAGCAGGCTGCCGAAGTGCGCAAGGTCAAGAAGTACGAGAGCGGCGTGGTCAGCGACCCCGTTACCGTGCGCCCTGACATGACCATCGCCCAGATCAAGGAGCTGAGCCACAAGAACGGTTTCGCCGGTTACCCCGTGGTGACTGACGGCAACCAGCTGGTGGGCATCATCACCGGCCGTGACGTGCGCTTTGTCATCGATCTCTCCCAGACCGTCGAACAGATCATGACCCAGAAAGATCGTCTGGTGACCGTGCGTGAAGGGGCCCCTCGTGAAGAGGTGGTGGCCCTGATGCAAAAACATCGCATCGAGAAGGTGCTGGTGGTCAACGGCGACTTCAAGCTCAAGGGCATGATCACCGTGAAGGACTTCCAGAAAGCCGAGCGCAAGCCCAACGCCTGTAAAGACGAGCGTGGCCGTCTGCGGGTCGGTGCCGCCGTCGGTGCCGGTGCCGGCAACGAAGAGCGCGTCGCCGCCCTGGTGGAAGCCGGTGTGGACGTGCTGCTGATTGACTCCTCCCACGGCCACTCCCAGGGCGTGCTGGATCGCATCAAGGCGACCCGTGAAGCCTATCCTGACCTGCAAATCATCGGCGGCAACGTCGCCACCGCCGCTGGCGCCAAGGCGCTGGTGGAAGCGGGTGTCAACGCCGTCAAGGTCGGTATCGGCCCGGGCTCCATCTGTACTACCCGTATCGTGACCGGCGTGGGCGTGCCCCAGATCACCGCCATCTCCGACGCCGTCGACGCCCTGGAAGGCACCGGCGTGCCGGTGATTGCCGATGGCGGCATCCGCTTCTCCGGCGACGTGGCCAAGGCCATCGCCGCAGGCGCAAGCTGCGTCATGGTGGGCTCCATGTTTGCCGGTACCGAAGAGGCGCCGGGCGAGATCGAGCTCTATCAGGGCCGCTCCTTCAAGTCCTACCGCGGCATGGGCTCTCTGGGTGCCATGTCCAAGGGTTCCAGCGACCGTTACTTCCAGACCGACAACGCCGCCGACAAGCTGGTGCCGGAAGGGATCGAAGGGCGCGTGCCGTACAAGGGCCGCCTCAAAGAGATCATCCACCAGCAGATGGGCGGCCTGCGCTCCTCCATGGGTCTGACCGGCAGCGCGACCATCGACGACATGCGCACCAAGGCCGAGTTCGTGCGCATCTCGGGCGCCGGGATGAAAGAGTCCCACGTTCACGACGTGACCATTACCAAAGAAGCCCCCAACTACCGGATGGGCTGATGAAACGGGGCTCTACGCCCCGTTTTTCCACCCTTTTTTTATCCCGTGCTTTTTGTGACAACATCAGCCTGATGCAGGAATAAAATGACTAAAGACATTCACGCCCACCGTATCCTTATCCTGGATTTCGGTTCCCAGTACACCCAGCTCATCGCCCGTCGCGTCCGTGAAATCGGCGTCTACTGCGAGCTGTGGGCCTGGGATGTAACCGAAGAGCAGATCCGCGAGTTCAACCCGAGCGGCATCATCCTCTCCGGCGGCCCGGAATCAGTGACCGAGGCGGGCAGCCCGCGCGCCCCCGAGTACGTGTTCAACGCCGGTGTGCCGGTGTTCGGTATCTGCTACGGCATGCAGACCATGTCCGAGCAGCTCGGCGGCAAGGTGCAGTCCTCCAACCTGCGTGAATTCGGCTACGCCCAGGTCGAAGTGCTGGGCCAGTCCGGCAAGACCAGCGCCCTCTTGCGCAACATCGAAGACGCCATTGCTGACAACGGCAATGCCCTGCTGGATGTCTGGATGAGCCACGGCGACAAGGTCACCGAGATCCCCGCCGGCTTCACCACCATCGCCCAGACCGCGACCTGCCCCCACGCCGCCATGGCCGACGAAGCCAAGCGCTTCTACGGCGTGCAGTTCCACCCGGAAGTGACCCACACCCGTCAGGGTGCCCGCATGCTGGAGCACTTCGTCAAGGACATCTGCGGCTGCGAGTGCCTCTGGACCCCGGCCACCATCATCGACGACGCCGTTGCCCGCATCCGCGAGCAGGTGGGTGACGACGAGGTGATCCTGGGCCTCTCCGGCGGCGTGGACTCCTCCGTGGTCGCCATGCTGGTGCACCGCGCCATCGGCGATCGCCTGACCTGTGTCTTCGTCGACAACGGCCTGCTGCGCCTGAACGAAGGCCAGCAGGTGATGGACATGTTCGGCGATCACTTCGGCCTGAACATCATCAAGGTCGACGCCGAAGAGCGCTTCCTCTCCGCTCTCGCGGGTATCGACGAGCCGGAAGCCAAGCGCAAGACCATCGGCCGCGTCTTCGTCGAAGTGTTCGACGACGAGTCCAAGAAGCTCAAGAACGCCAAGTGGCTGGCCCAGGGCACCATCTACCCGGACGTCATCGAATCCGCTGCCAGCAAGACCGGCAAGGCTCACGTCATCAAGTCCCACCACAACGTCGGCGGCCTGCCGGAAGAGATGAAGATGGGGCTGGTGGAGCCGCTGCGCGAGCTGTTCAAGGACGAAGTGCGCCGTGTCGGCCTCGAACTCGGCCTGCCCTACGACATGCTCTACCGTCACCCCTTCCCGGGTCCGGGCCTGGGCGTGCGCGTGCTTGGCGAAGTGAAGAAAGAGTACTGCGACCTGCTGCGCAAGGCTGACGCCATCTTCATCGAAGAGCTGCGCAAGGCCGACCTCTACAACCAGGTCAGCCAGGCGTTCGCCGTCTTCCTGCCGGTGCGCTCCGTCGGCGTCATGGGCGATGGCCGCAAGTACGACTGGGTCATTGCGCTTCGCGCCGTCGAGACCATCGACTTCATGACCGCCCACTGGGCTCACCTGCCGTACGACTTCCTCGGCCACGTGTCGAACCGCATCATCAACGAGATCAACGACATCTCCCGCGTGGTGTACGACGTCTCCGGCAAGCCGCCTGCCACTATCGAATGGGAATAAGCGGTTAACGCCTCTCCCTGAGATCACGCAAAACTGTCAAAAAGGCGCCCTTGAGGCGCCTTTTCTTTTTCCAATCGTTTGCGAGAAAATTTTGCTCCTGGCGAAGGGGATAGAGGCCCTGTTGCCAACGTTGTCATGGTAAGTGCCCGAGTCGATAGGCAGAGCCTCATCTATCGCATCCACACAAGGCGGCAGGCTGTGGTTTCTCCGGGCAGGGGAAAGGCTTTGCTGCATAGCCTCTGAAGGCCATCCACGAGTGTTATGCCCAGAAAGGTAAGTGCCACTGTGTCCAGCATCAAACACTTCTTCAAAATCCCCCCAAGTGATAGCAGGCGCACCAGTTACCGTTTCAAATGCAAAACCACGGTGCCGCTGCCCAACCCGCTCCACGGGGAAGCCATGGTGCAGATCTTCCAATCCCTGGATGGGTCGGCTCATATCACCTCCATCACCCCGATCTGGGTGGGTTGCGGGGAGGGGGAGATCGCCTAACCGGTTTGCTCTAACAACCAGCAATAAGAAAGACGCCTTATGGCGTCTTTTCACCTCTGACTGTTGGTTTGAAAGCACTATGGCGGCGAACCTTTGTCACGACGACCCGGATCTTGCTCACTTGTGCCATCGCGATGGCTCATCACGGCATCAGGAGATATCAGCGTTTTTTGAAGGGAGTGGGAAGGAAGTGGGAAGGGAGCGGGGCTGTGGCGCCGCTTTCCCAGGTGGTGGTGACCTGGGTTTGCAAGGGCAGTGCATGGAAAACAGTGCCACCGGTGTCGGCAGCACTGACGCAAAGCCTGGTGGGATAACGCTCTTTTAGGGGTTATCAGGCCAGGGCGGGGCTGGATGTAGCGGCGCAGGGCAGGGCGGCCAACTGTGCAAGGTGCTCGCCCAGAGAGACCCCGGCGCCGGTGGCGTTGACCGTCTCGAAGTAGTCGTGCCAGCCCGATGCGGCTATCCCCTGGACGAGGGCCTCGATGGCTGCGGCATCCGGCCCGCGCCAGATGGCGAAGAAGGGGTGGGGCGCACCATGGAGGGTGGCAGCATCGGTCTCGCCCAGGGCGATGGGCTCCACCCCGAGGGCGGCGAGGTTGGCCATGCCTGTGCCAATGGCCTCGAAGAACTGCTGACGAGCCGTCTGGCTCAATGCCAGCCAGGCGGGAGTGGGGGTGTAGAGCTCTGTCAGATAGTGGGTCATAGGGGTTCCTTCGGGAGTTGGCCCTTGCGCAAGGTGCGCAAGGCGCGTTGACAAATCCGGGTTGTCGCGGGACTGGGGCTTTCGCGAGACCAGCGCGCGCAGAGGTCAGTGACCCACTGTGGCCTGTCTTTGCTCGCATCGTTCAGCCAGTTGGCAACGGAGTCCTGCACATAGAGGGCGGGATCGGCCTTGAGGGGCTCGAGCAGCATCAGGGCCTGCTCCGGCGCTTGTCGCAGGGACGCAAGATGGGTACACCAGACGCCGCGGGGCCGGGTCGCTTCGCTGGCAAAGCGTCGCAGCCGCTCGGACGGCTCCGCCGTCAAGGGCACCAGGGCGGCAATGGCCGCCTCCAGCTGCGCAGCAATGGTCGTTCGCATTGCGAGCCAGGCCCACTCGCGCACCCCAAAGTGCGGGTCATCGGCGAGGGGGCGAATGAGGGCCAGGCGGTCGCTGAGCGACAGTCCCTCGCTCGCGCCCACCATGAAACAGGCCCAGCCCCGCACGGTATCGGAGGGATGACGGCTGAGCGCCGCAAGATCCCTCGTGCCGTTCTCGGCCAGGAGCAGCCTGGCGGCCAGTGCCATGCGCCGGGTAATGCCCTCCCCGGATGCGGCGTGCATCGATGCCAGCGCCTGGGGCCCGAGCGAAGGCAGGGTGCACTGCATCAGGGCGGCAAAATCCACCGCTAGGCATTCGGTCAGGTTGCTTGCCTCAGCCTCTCCCCGGTTGAGCTGGGCGAGGCGTGAGGGGGCGATATCCGTGATGCGGCTGCGTGTCATGGGTGCTCCTCTGTGGCGGCCTCAGTGCAGCCTGCCCGGGATGAGATGACATTGAGCCAGGCCCGCTTGAGCAGGGCGCTCAGGGTTTCCCGCTCTGCCTGATCGAACCCGGCAAACAGGGAGCCTATCCACTGGCTGTGCTCATCGAGCAGGTGCTGCGCCAGGGCCTGGCCCTGCTCTGTCAGGCGCACCGAGATCTTTCGCCTGTCCTGGCTGTCGCTGTGGCGAGCCAACAGGCCGTCCCGTTGCAGCCCGTCGAGCAGGCCGGTGATGGTGGCCCGTGTGACCCCCGCCTTGTCGGCAAGCTCGTGGGGAGCCAACCCTTCTGGCAGGTCGCGCAGCAAAAACAGCAGCACGAACTTGCCTTCGGAGAGGCGGTGAGGGGCCAGGCGCGCCGCGCACGCCTGATCGATGGCAGCGGCGAGGGTCAACACCTCAAAGCAGACGCGCATGTTTTGGGTGTCCGCGTGTCCGCGGCGCTCTGCATCCTCGAGCAGGGCGAGGTGTTTCTGTTCCAGGGTGATCATGATGGTGAGTCTCGAATGACTTTATATGGTGCCATACTATATGGTGCCAATCAAATGTTCAACCACCCAAGCACGCGACCGGGATGGTTCATGGCAACGGAGAGCGGGAGTGTGGCGATGGGGGGCCTTTGCAAGAGAAGGCTTTGCAAGAAAATCGGCCATCTTTGGCCGTCATTCCCTATAATGCCCCTCCTTTGTGGTCTGGGGGGAGTGCCCGCAGTGAGCCACCGCAAGCCCGAATGTTGATAGAGACGATCCCATGCATACCCTGGAACAGCTTCGCGCAGGCGAACTCTGCGGCGCCCGCCACCTCAAACTTGCTGAAAACCTCGCGGTGTTCCCTCCCGAGATCCTGAGCCTCAAGGAGACCCTGGAGGTGCTGGATCTCACCGGCAACCAGCTGAGCGAGTTGCCTGACGCGCTGGCCGAATGCAAGAAGCTGCGCATCCTCTTCTGCTCCGAGAACAACTTCACCGAACTGCCCGAGGTGCTGGGGCGCTGCCCTGCGCTCACCATGGTGGGCTTCAAGGCCAACCGCATCGCGACCGTCCCGGCCACCTCCCTGCCCGCCAGATTGCGCTGGCTGATCCTGACCGACAATGCCATTGAACGACTGCCGGACGAGCTGGGGCAGTGCGACGCCCTGCAAAAGCTGATGCTCTCGGGCAACCGGCTCGCTGGGCTTCCCGAGACGCTTGCCGGTTGCCACCGTTTGGAGCTTTTGCGCATCGCCGCCAACCGGCTCGAGGCGCTTCCAGAGTGGCTGCTCTCCCTGCCGCGCCTGTCCTGGCTGGCCTTCGCGGGCAACCCTTTCTGTGATGAGCAGGCGTGTCTGAACGGCACATCGGAGCTCACTACCGAGATCCCCTGGCAGGCGCTCTCACTGGGGGATGTGCTCGGGGAGGGAGCATCCGGCGTCATCTATCGCGCCGAGTGGGAGAGGGCTGAAGGGCCCTGGGCGGTGGCGGTCAAGCTCTTCAAGGGGGCCGTCACCAGCGATGGCTTGCCCCTGAGCGAGATGGGGGCGTCCCTGGCCGCCGGTCGCCATCCAAACCTGGTCGGGGTGATGGGGCGGGTGAGCGATCATCCCTCCGGCATCCCGGCACTGGTGATGCCCCTGATAGACCCCGCCTTCGCCACCCTGGCGAGGCCCCCGAGCCTGGACTCCTGCACCCGGGATGTCTATGGGGCGGATCTGAACTTCACTCCGGCCCAGGTGATGGCCATGGTGCAGGGGGTGGCTGCGGCCGCCCGACACCTGCACGAGCGGGGCATCCTCCACGGCGATCTCTACGCACACAACCTGCTGTACTCCTTGCAGCCCGCGATGCCCCACTCGTCGCAGGAGGCGCCGGACCGGGTGCTGCTCGGGGACTTTGGTGCCGCCTCCTGTTACGACCGCGCCGATGAGGTGCTGGCCGGGCGGCTGGAGCGCCTGGAAGTGCGGGCCTTTGGCTGCCTGCTGGCCGAGCTGCTGGCGCGCTGTAATGGGGGCGACGCCGACCTTGACCCCCTTCATCGACTGGCCAGAGAGTGCGGCTTTGAGGTGCCTTCCCGGCGACCCACCTTCGCGCAGATCCTGACCCGGCTGGCAGCGATGGCGACAAGCCTGCCTGGGGTCGTGGCCTGAGGCCTGCCCATCGTGGGCGTTCTCTTGCACAGGGGCGGGATCATGGGGCTTGCGCCACTTCGGTGAAGTTGTGATAGTGATGCACCATTGCAGATGACGAGAGGAAGATGATGGAAGCGGCATTTTGGCACCAGAAGTGGAAAGAGAACCGGATTGGCTTTCATCAGGCAGATTTCAACCGCTGGCTGCAATCCTGGTGGTCGGCCCAGCAAGGGAGCGACCCCGTGCTGGTGCCCCTTTGCGGCAAGTCCCGGGACATGCTCTGGCTGCGTGAGCAGGGGCATCCGGTGGATGGCTTCGAGCTCTCCGAGCTCGCCATTACCCAGTTTTTTGACGAGAACAACCTGAGTGCAGAGAGAAGCGAGGTGGGTCCCTATCAGTGCCACCGGCACGAGGATCTGCGCATCTATCAGGGGGACTTCTTCGCCGCTCCGGAGCTTGGTCAGCGTTATCGCCTGGTCTATGACAGGGCGGCCCTCATCGCCTTGCCGGGCGCCATGCGCCGCCAGTATGCCGCCCTGATGAGCCGCCTGGTGGAGGCGGGAGGGCAGGTGTTGCTGGTGACCCTCGAGTATCAGCCCGAGCAGCAGCAACAGCCGCCGTTCTCGGTGGGGGAGATGGAGGTGCGCACCCTGTTTGAGCGCGACTTTGGTGTCGAGGTGCTGGGCCGGGGGGCTGAGCTGGATCACCCCAGGGTGCTCTCGGGGCAGCTCTCCTATTTCGACGAGGTGGCTTACCGGCTGATCCGCCGGGGCTGAGAGGGCGCGAGGCCGATGCCAAGGATGGAAGTGGCGCTTGTTTTACCTCCTTTGACATAGATCAACGTGGAAAATCAGGGAAATGCCTAAGATGAGGCTGTTTCTCAATCACTGCTGGTGCCGACCGATGAGCTCTGGTTTGAACGCCGGTCGAACATCAACCCAGTGTCTGATTTTCACGCTCATGTTCACTTTTGGCGGCTCTGGTCGCAATTGATTATGGTTTTTCCAGCCGACCCCACGGGGTCGGCTTTTTATTGCCTGCGCGTTGCCAACAGGGGAGGTCAGCCTTCGAAGGTGGCGGCGTTGAGCCGAAACGCCCTGGGATCGTCGACAAACTGGCCGGTGATCCGCTCGTCGTGCTCGTGGCCCAGGCCATAGCTGCAGAGGATGAGGCGATCCGAGGTACGGGATCTCAGCTGGGTGATGAAGCGCACCAGATCGGCACGGCTGAGCCTGCCCACCTCCTCGCGTACCCGTTCGCGCTGATCAAAACCCAGATCCTTGTTGCCGATGCTGACCCAGAGCCGCTGGCCGCGGCTGCGCAGGTTGGCATCCCGCTCGCTGAGCTGGGCCTGCAACCCCGCCTTGCTCTCCTGCCACTGCTGCTCGGTGAACTCCAGCATGGCGAGCGGGAAGAGATCGATGAACTCCTCCACCGCATCCAGCAGGATCTGCGGCCCCGCTACCGGCGACTGGATATAGAAGATGAGACCGGGATGGCGGTTGAGGGGCAGGTTGCCGGCTCCCACCACGTAACCGAGCTGCTGGCGGGTGCGCAGCTCGTGGAAGAAGGTGGATGACATGATGTGGTTGGCCAGGGTGAAGAAGGCGAGATCCCGCGCCCGGGTGGTGCGCGACTGGTAGTAGACCAGCAGCGCCGAGTCCTCGTGATCGCACCCCTGCTCGCGAATGAGGGTGCCTCTGTCCTGGATGGAGATGAGGGGGCGGCGGGTCTCGGCGCTGGGCTGGCTGTTGGCACCGAGGTGGCGCTCCAGCAGGGCCGCGAGTTCGAGGGCCTCGGCGGCCGTCCAGTCTCCATGTACCAGGGCCTCCAGATGCACCCTGGCAAAGAGCTCGGAGACGAAGCCGGGCATCTCCCCGAGTTCGACGGCGCGCAGGTGGCGCAACAGCTGCTCGAAGGGCGGGTTGTTGGGTTGCAGCAAACTGGTGAGCTGGTTGAACAGCTGGGAGATGGGGCGGGTCTTGGCCTGGTTCTCCCAGTTGCGGATAAGCTGCTCCTTGATCTCGCTAAAGCGGGCCGGATCCGGATACCCCAGGGTGCGGTTGCCGAGGATCATGTCGAGCAGCAGCGGTTGCTTGTCGGCAAAGCCGCTGAGGTTGATGGTAAAGCCCCCCTGATGGGCATAAATCTGGTAGCCAAGACCCGCGAGCTCCGCCGGGTAGGTGAGGGCGTTGAGGTGATCCGTGAGCAGTTCCACGGCCAGACGCGCCATGGCGATGTGACGCGGGCTCTTGACCGCATGTTCGCTGTCGACGGAGATATAAAGGCTGCCCTTGGGCACGCTGAACTGATGCTCGTGCAGGTGCCAGAGCCGGAAACCGGGCCTGTCGATGAGGCAGGACGGTATGTCGGCGGGCAGCGCCGGCAGACGGGCGTCGAGGCGGGTGCTGATGAAGGGGTTGGGCGCCGGCAGGTGCAGGGCGGGATCCGGTTCACTCTGCTGCCAGCGGATCTTCTCGGCCTCGCTGATGCTCTGGACGCTGTAGGGTGTCTGGTACCAGCGGGCGAGGCGATCCGTGCTCACTTCCGGGGCCTGGATGGTCACTCGCAGATTGTGGGGGGTCAGCTTGGCGAGGAAGCGCCGGATCAGCGGCTCATCGAACTCGCGCATCATGTAATCGCCGTAGAGCAGATCGTCCGGCCCGTAGCTGAACAGGTTGAGCACGAGGCCGGAGACGGTGTCGAGGGCCCGGCCCCGCTCCTGGAAGCGGAAGGCGGACTCCAGCACGCTGCGCTTCTCCTCATAGCGCCAGGCCTGCACCCCGCCCCGCTCGATGAGCTTCAGGTAGCCAAACAGGGCGGCGATGATCTCGTCCACATGCTCAAGCCCAAGGGGGGTGAGGCCAAAGCTCACGCCAAAGTCCTTGAAGTTGGCGCCGCTGATGCCGCCGCCGGCGGCGAGCTGATTGACCCAGCCTCGCCCCTTGAGCAGAGAGAGCAGGCTGCCTTCCCCCTCATAGCCGATGAGGTGGCTCAGGAAGGTGAGGGGTTTTTTGTCGTAATACTCATCCACGCACGGCAGCGGGAAGGTCAGCGCCAGCTTGCGGGTCTCCTTGACCGGGGTCAGCAGGATGCGAATGCCGAGATCATCGAGCCGGTAGAGAGGATGGCTCAGTACCGGAGGCCCGAGGTGGCGATCCGGAATGGCTCCAAAGAAGCGATCACACCAGGCTAGCTGGGTCTCGATGGGTGCCGGTGAAAGCATGACCAGCGCCATGCGATCCGCACTGTAGTGGGTTTCGTAGAACGCAATGAGGTCCGAGCGCAGATCTCGGCCGGGGAGATCCGCCAGGGTGTCGAGGTTGCCCACCGAGAATTTGGAGAAGGGGTGGTCCGGATTGACCGTCTCCTTGTGCACCTGGTAGCCGCGGCGCACATCGTCCTGCAGCTTGAGGCGGTACTCGGAGTCCACCGCGTTGCGCTCCTTGTCGACCCACTCCGGTGCAAAGGTGGGGCAGATGAAGAACTGGGAGAACCGGTCGAGCCCCGCCTCGAAGAAGCCGTTGTCGATGTCGAAGAAGAAGTTGGTGAACTCGGTGCCGGTCCAGGCGTTGTTGCTGCCCCCGTGGCGGCTCATGAATTGCTGGTATTCACCGGGTTTGGGGTAGGTGCGGGTACCGAGAAACAGCATATGCTCGAGGAAATGGGCCATGCCCTGGCGATCCGCAGGATCGTCGAAGTGGCCGGTATTCACCGCCAGGGAGGCGGCGGATTTGTCGGTCTCGGGATCACAGATCAGCAAGACCCTGAGCCGGTTTGCCAGCTCCAGATAGTGATACCGCCGATGGTCATTGGGACTGGCATATGGGCTCATTGGGGAGGGGCTCGCGGTGAATTTATTTGAATTTAAACATGATTATCGACCCCGCTATCTTGCGAGGCAAACCCTTTTCTGAGAGGTGGCGCAATTGTTTCCCCCGGCATGGCGGGGTAAGATCCCCCCGCTATTTAAACAGGCCCCCTGGGCGAGGTTGTAATGAAAATCTACATCATGCGTCATGGCCAGGCTGGCATGAACGCAAAGACTGATGAACAGCGTCCACTGACCGAGCAAGGCATCGAAGAGTCCATCCACATGGCGGGCTGGCTGGCTCCCCAATTGGCAGGCTCCCTGAACCTGGTGATCCACAGCAACTACCTGCGTGCCAGACAGACTTGGCAGGCCATCGCCCCCGTGTTGCCCAAGGCCCTCAAGGTCGAGGAGAGCGGCGACATCACCCCCTACGGGGATCCGGCTTTCGTGGCGAGCTACCTCACTGCGCTGGCGGCGGAGCATGACAACATCCTGATGGTCAGCCACCTGCCGCTGGTGGGGTATCTGGTCCAGAGTCTCTGCCCGGCGGCAGGGGCCCCCATGTTCGCGACGTCCGGGCTGGCCTGCATCGAATGGCAAGATGGCAAAGGAGTCTTGCTCTGGCTGGAAGGACCGCATACAATACGGTAAAAGTTAATAATAAGTTACAGTTTGGTTTTTTGGGGAAGAGAGAGTCGATTTTTCCGGTTTTTTATATAAATTTAACGGAATTATTTCGCATAAGCTGCTGTCATACGGATACAACTTCAAGAGGTTGCAAACGATGAGAGTGTTCAAGAAGTACCTGCCACTGATGGTGGCAAAACATGTCAAAACCTTCTTCAAGGGGCGGATTTACATCCACGGCAGGGGGCGCTTCGATTTCCAGTCGGGCTTGCTGATGATGCCATTGCAAGCCGACATTCCCCATCGCCAGACGGTGCTCGAGGTCAATGAACTGATTTCAAGGCTCCACATGGATGCCGCTTGAGACGCCTCAGGCTGACCCTGGTCCCCCTCATGCCCGCCCCTGTGCGGGCATGATTGTTGATGGCGCCTGGGCGCGGCGCCAACCGTTCGCGTCATGGCGCTTCTTCCTGCGTTGGCAGGCTTGCTTATCCTGATTGCCTCTCTATACTCGCGCGCAATACCCGCCTTTTTATTCTGGATATCGCAATGCCCCTTGCCTTCCTGTTTCCCTTCTCCTGCATGGCCATCTGGGCCGGCAATGGCATCGTCAGCAAGCTGGCGGTCGGGGTGTTGTCTCCTGCGGCGCTCGCCTGGTCGCGCTGGATGGTGGCGGCCCTGGTGCTGACCCCGTTTCTGGCTCACCGGGCCTGGCGTGAGCGCCGCAAGCTGCGGGCCGGTTTCTCGAAGCTGGCGGTGCTGGCCCTGCTCGGCATGGTCTTGAACCAGACCTTTGGCTATTACGCGGCCCAGACCCTGGGGGCTACCGAGATTGGCCTGATGATGGGGCTGACCCCCTTGATGACAGTGCTGCTCAGCATCTGGTTGCTGCGCGAGCGGCCCACCTGGGGGGCGCTGCTGGGAGGCGCCATCTCCATTCTGGGGCTGGCGATTTTGTTGGGGCAGGGGGATCCGGCCCGGCTGCTGACCCAGGGCATCCATATCGGTTCCGTCTACATGCTGCTCTCGGCGGCCACCTATGCGCTCTACAGCGTGCTGCTCAAGCGCTGGGATCTGGGGCTGGACAACTGGTCCATGCTCTACGGCCAGGTGCTGTGCAGCCTTCTGTTCCTCACCCCCTTCTATCTGCTGGTGGACGGGCACTGGCCCGATGGCAGCGCCCTCTGGCTCATCCTCTATGCGGGGATCCCGACCTCGGCCCTCTCGCCCTGGCTCTGGATGCAGGGCATTGCCCTGCTCGGGGCGAGCCGTACCGCCATCTTCATGAACCTGTTGCCGGTCATGACGGCCGCCCTTGCCATCAGCTGGCTCGGGGAGCGGCTCACCAGCTATCACCTCATCGGTGGCGGCATGACCCTGATGGGGGTGTTGCTGGCGCAGTTGCTGGTGAGGCCCGTGACGGTGCGAAGACGCGCCCGGCTCGCGGTGGCGGGCTGTCAGGAGAAGTAGGATAAAAAAAGACCGCCCTCGAGGCGGTCTTTTTGGTTCGGTGCCCAGCGTCACTGCGCCGTCAGATAGAGATCCTTGGCATAGACCAGGTCTTGCGGGTTCTGGTAGGGGTAGCCCTTGACGTTGGGTTTGAGCAGCCGAGATTTCACGTAGAAGTAGACAGGCGCGATGGGGGCCTCCTCGTCGATCAGCACCTCGGCCTGCTGATAGAGGCGGTTGCGCTCGGCCGGATCCTTGGCGTCATGGGCCTTGGCCAGGAGGGCGTCGTACTCCTTGTTGAACCACTTGCCGCTGTTGGCGCTGCTGCTGGAGGTCATGATGTCGAGGAAGGTGGAGGCATCGTTGTAGTCTCCGTTCCAGGAGTAGCGGCTCACCCCGAAGTCACCCTCGTTCAGGGCCGACACCATGGTCTTCCACTCCATGTTGTTGAGCTCCGCCTTGACCCCCAGGTTGTGCTTCCACATGGAGGAGATGGCGAGCGCTATCTTCTTGTGCCCCTCGTTGGTGTTGTAGAGGATGTCCACCGTCAGCGGCTTGCCCGGGCCGTAACCCGCCTCGCCGAGCAGCGCCTTGGCCTGCTTGATGCGCTCTTCCTTGCTCATCAGCTCGCTGGCGGGGCGTTTGAGCTCGAAGCCGTCCACGCTCGGCGGGGTCAGGCTGAAGGCGGAAAGCTGCCCCTGTCCCAGGATCTTCTCCGTGATGGTGTCCCGGTCGATGGCAAGGGAGAGTGCCTTGCGTACCCTGACGTCGTCAAAGGGTTTGCGCTGGGTGTTGAAGACGTAGTAGTAGGTGGCGAGCATGGGGGCGCTCACCAGCTCCTCCGGGCTCTGGCGCTTGATCTGCTGATACTGCTCCAGGGGATAGGTAGTGTAGTGCAGCTCGCTCGCACGATAGCGGTTGTAGGCCGCGGTATCGGAGACGATCTCCAGATAGATCACCTTGTTCAGCACGGTGTGCTCGTTGTCCCAGTAGTGGGGGTTGCGCTCGGCGATGAGGCGCTCGTTCGGGGTCCACTCCTTGAGGGCGAAAGCGCCGTTGGAGACGATGTTGGCCGGTTTGACCCACTCATGACCGAACTTCTCGATGGTGGCCTTGGGCGCCGGGAAGGTGGTGTAGTGGGAGAGGGTCTTGAGGAAGAAGGGGACCGGGTTTTTCAGGGTGATCTGCAGGGTGTAGTCATCGAGCGCCTTGATCCCCAGGGCATCCGGGCTCTGCTTGCCCTGCACCACGTCGCTGGCATTGGCGACGCCGGTCAGCTCGATGAACCAGGCGTAGTTGGAGGCGTTCTTGGGGTCCGCCGCCCGCTGCCAGCCATAGACGTAGTCCGCCGCCGTCACCGGCTCGCCGTTGGACCATTTGGCATCGGGTCTGAGCTTGAAGGTGTAGACGGTGCCCGTGGCATCGAGCTCGTAGCCAAGGGCGCCCGCCGCCTGCAGCTTGCCGTTGCCATCCAGGGTATAGAGCCCCTCGAACAGATCGTTGACGACGTCGCTGCCCGCGCTCTCTTCCACCATCTGGGGATCGATGGAGGCAGGCTCGGTGCCGATGTTGCGCACGAACACTTGCTGGGCGGCTGGCAGAAGCTGGGTGCCTTCAGGCACCTGGGCGGCGAGGACGGGGAGGGTGAGCAGAGCGGCAACCGCCCCGGCGATAAGCGACTTTTTCATTGAATATCCTTATGTTTTTTTGCTTCCAAAGCGCAGCCAGTGTGCGGGATTGGGGGGCAGATCTCAAGAGGGGAGCCTCTGGCGCAACATTGCCGGGCGCCAGGGGGAGCAAGGCGGGCAGCCGCGTCGGCCCGGATGCATTCTTGTCACGAATTAACCCCCCAAAAGATGCCGGATGGCACCCTTGTTTCACGCCGAAAGCCCGTGGTGGCGCGGTTTTCTGGCGATTTAAAGAACGGCTTAATTCGCTGCAAAAACAAAAAACAGGCGTTACATTGGGTTACAAAACAACGCTGCCGGGGATCGGCACTTTTTTTGCCGACACCTGCAAACGTTTTCAACGGCCAACGGAAACGATCTTAAAGGAACAAGAATGCGAAACATGATCACCATGGGCGAGTTCATCGTCAAAAAGCAGGCGGACTACCCGACCGCGACCGGCGAGCTGACCTCCTTGCTCAGCTCCATCCGCCTGGCCGCCAAGGTGGTGAACCGGGAGATCAACAAGGCGGGTCTGGCGGACATCATCGGCTCCATCGGCGCCGAAAACGTGCAGGGCGAGGTGCAGCAGAAGCTGGACGTCTATGCCAACGAGCGCTTCAAGGCGGCGCTGGAGGCCCGTGGCGAGGTGTGCGGCATGGCCTCTGAGGAGGAGGAGGACTTCGTCTCCTTCGATTCCGAGCTCTCTCGTCACTCCAAGTACGTGGTGCTGATAGACCCCCTCGACGGCTCCTCCAACATCGACGTCAACGTCTCGGTCGGGACCATCTTCTCCATCTACCGCCGGGTCAGCAAACCGGGCGCCGGCGTCACCCTGGAAGACTTCCTGCAGCCGGGTCACCGTCAGGTCGCGGCGGGCTACGTGGTCTACGGCTCCTCCACCATGCTGGTCTACACCACCGGCTTTGGGGTCAACGGCTTCACCTATGACCCCTCCATCGGCTGCTTCTGCCTCTCCCACGAGAACATCCGCATTCCGGAGGAGGGCAAGATCTACTCCATCAACGAGGGCAACTACATCAAGTTCCCGGACGGGGTGAAGAAGTACCTGAAATACTGCCAGGAGCGTGACGAGGCGACTCACAGGCCCTATACCTCCCGCTACATCGGTTCCCTGGTGTCGGATTTCCACCGCAACCTGCTCAAGGGGGGCATCTACATCTACCCGTCCGGCACCAACTCTCCGAACGGCAAGCTGCGCCTGCTCTATGAGTGCAACCCCATGGCCTTCCTGGTGGAGCAGGCCGGTGGCAAGGCGTCCGATGGCTTTGGCCGCATCATGGACATCCAGCCTACCGCTCTGCACCAGCGGACCCCCTACTTCGTCGGGTCCACCAGGATGGTGGAGCGGGCCGAGGCCTTCATGCGGGAGTTCTCCGCCCACGAGGATCCGGCCAACCAGGGCTAAGCCCGGGCCAGCGTCCCTTCGTCACGGGAGCCGTCAAGGCTCCCGTTTTTATTGGCGTGCAGGCGGGTGTAGCCAGGTTGATATGCTGACGGACTGACGGACTGACGGACTGACGGACTGACGGACTGACGGGCTGACGGGCTGACGGGCTGACGGACGGACGCGGCGCCTCGGCGGTCGCGGTGCAATGGCTGGTGGCCCCCTTGCCGGAATACCGGGTCTGGATACGTGGGCGGGATAAATACGGCACGGGCCATCTGCGGGGCTATCGAGGCGCGTTGAACCCGTTTTTTGCCCACAATCCTCCCCACATCCATCTGTTTTTCAGATGGGTTATGACTCAATGCATCGTATCAGTGGATGGATTCGGCGGTAAAACGGTGCTGCCAGGAGGGCGAACCGAGGCGTCGGGGACAAGAAGGGGGGCCGGGGGCGAGATGCCGCCCCTTGCCAGCAACGAAACGGGAGCCCTGGGGCTCCCGTTGTTATGGGCGGCAGGTCGCGCCCTGCTGACGTCATGCTTACCCTCAGGGGGTGGCATGGCGGGCGAGATCCGCCAGCAGGCCGTCCACCAGTTTGAGGCGCATGGCCCTGTCCTGGGTCGGCACCTGGAAGCGCAGCCGGGTCGGTCCGTCCATCTTGTAGATGCGCGGCTGTTCCGAGAGCAGCTTGACCAGATAGGCCGGGTTGACGCGGGTTTCCTGGGTAAAGTCCAGATAGCCGCCGCGCTCGCTCATCTCCACCCGGCGAATCCCCAGCGCCGTGGCGCGCTGGCGGAAGGCGGCCAGCTCCATCAGCGTCTTGGTCGGCTCCGGCAAGAGACCGAAGCGATCGATGAGCTCCACTTTGAGCTCCCGCAGCTCCTGCTCATCGGCGGCACTGGCGATGCGCTTGTACATGGAGAGCCGCATGTTGACGTCCGGGATGTAGTCGTCCGGGAGCAAGGCGGGCAGGCGCAGTTCCACCTCGGTATGCTGGCTCATGAGCTGCTCCAGCGACGGCTCCTTGCCATGTTTGAGCGCCTCCACCGCCTGCTCCAGCATCTCCATGTAGAGGGTGAAGCCCACCGATTCGATCTGGCCGCTCTGATCGTCGCCGAGCAGCTCGCCCGCGCCCCGGATCTCCAGATCGTGGGTGGCGAGCGCAAAGCCGGCGCCGAGATCTTCGAGGGATGCGATGGCCTCCAGCCGCTTGGCCGCATCCTTGGTCATCAGCTTGGGATGGGGGGTGAGCAGGTAGGCATAGGCCTGGTGGTGGGAGCGACCGACCCGGCCCCGCAGCTGGTGCAGCTGGGCCAGGCCAAGGTGATCCGCCCGGTCCATGATGATGGTGTTGGCGCTCGGCACGTCGATGCCGGTCTCGATGATGGTGGTGCACACCAGCAGGTTGAAGCGCTGGTGGTAGAAGTCCGACATCACCCGCTCGAGCTCCCGCTCGCGCATCTGGCCGTGGGCGATGCCGATGCGCGCCTCCGGCACCAGCTCGGCAAGATCGGCGGCGCACTTCTCGATGCTCTCCACGTCGTTGTGCAGGTAGTAGACCTGGCCGCCGCGCTTCAATTCCCGCAGTACCGCCTCGCGCACCACCGCAGGTTCGTGCTGGCGCACGAAGGTCTTGATGGCGAGCCGCTTGGCGGGCGGGGTGGCGATGATGGAGAGATCTCGCATGCCGGACATGGCCATGTTCAGGGTGCGGGGAATGGGGGTGGCGGTGAGGGTGAGGATATCCACGTCGGCGCGCAGCGCCTTGATCTTCTCCTTCTGGCGCACCCCGAAGCGATGCTCCTCGTCGACGATGAGCAGCCCCAGATCCTTGAAGGTGAGCTCGGCGCTGAGCAGCTTGTGGGTGCCGATGATGATGTCCACCTTGCCCTCGGCCATCTCCTTCATCACCGCGCTCTGCTCCTTGGCGGAGCGGAAGCGGCTCAGTACCTCCACCCGCACCGGCCAGTTGGCGAAGCGGTCGCGGAAGTTGTCGTAGTGCTGCTGGGCCAGGAGGGTGGTGGGCACCAGCACGGCCACCTGCTTGCCGCCGTGCACGGCCACAAAGGCCGCCCGCATCGCCACTTCGGTCTTGCCAAAGCCCACGTCGCCGCACACCAGGCGGTCCATGCTCTTGGCCTGGCACATGTCGCCGAGCACAGCGTTGATGGCATTGAGCTGATCCTCGGTCTCCTCGAACGGGAAGCTCGCGGCAAACTGGCGGTAGGCTTCGCGGTCGTGCTTGAAGGCAAAGCCGTGACGGGCTGCCCGCATGGCATAGACATCCAGCAGCTCGGCCGCCACGTCCCGCACCTTCTCCGCCGCCTTGCGCCGCGCCTTGACCCAGGCCTCGCCGCCGAGCTTGTGGCTGGGCGGGTTGTCCGAGCCGGTGTAGCGGCTGATCAGGTGCAAACTGGTGACCGGCACGAACAGCTTGTCGCCGCCGGCGTATTCCAGGGTCAGAAACTCGGTGGGCAGGCCGCCTGCGTATATGGTCTCGAGCCCCAGGTAGCGACCGACCCCGTGATCCAGGTGCACCACCGGCTGGCCCTGGGTCAGCTCGCCCAGGTTTCGGATCACCGCATCGGAGCTTAAGTTCTTGCTCTTGTCCCGCTGGCGCTTGCTGCGGATCTTGCCGCCGAGCAGCTCGGCTTCGGTGATGAGGGCAAGGGGCGTCTGGCCGGGCTCTTGCAGCAGGAAGCCCCGCTCCAGGGGACAGACCAGCAGCCCGTGGCGCGCATCGCTCGAGAGGAAGGCGTCGAGGGAGGCAAACTCCCGGGGTTGCAGGTTGATCCGTGCGAGCAGATCCCCGAGCCCCTCGCGCCGCCCCTCGGACTCCACCGCAAACAGGGTGCGCCCGGCAAAGCCTTGCAGGAAGCCGTCAAGGGCCAGCAGGGGTTGCTCCTTGCTGTGGTCGAGCTGCAGATCCGGCAGGGGGGCGAGGGGCAGATCCTGCTGACCCGCTCCGCCGTCAACGGTCGCCTCCTGCAGCCGCACGGCGCCATAGTCCCCGAGGGCGGCGAAGAGCTGCTCCACCGGCAGATAGATCTGCTGGGGCGGCAGCAGGGGACGGGTGTTGTCCCAGCGCCTGTCTTCATAGCGCTGGCCGATGTCGTTCCAGAAGCGCTGGGCCGCGGGGTAGATCTCCCCCACGGTGAGCAGCAGGGTGTTGCCTGGCAGGTAGTCAAACAGGCTGGCGGTCTGGTTGAAGAAGAGCGGCAGGTAGTATTCGATGCCGGCGGGCCAGCGCCCCTTGCTCACCTCCTGATAGACGGAGCCCTCGGCCCGGGAGATCTCGAACTGTTCGCGATACTGGCCACGAAACAGCTCGATGGCCCCCTCGTCGGTGGGAAATTCCCGGGCGGGCAGGAGGCTCACCGACTTCACCGGCTCGCTGGAGCGCTGGGTCTCGGGGTCGAACGGGCGGATGGAGTCCACCTCGTCATCGAAAAAATCAATGCGATAGGGGCGGCTGCTCCCCATGGGGAAGAGATCCAGCAGGGAGCCGCGGGCGGCGAATTCGCCATGCTCCAGCACCTGTTCCACCGCCACGTAGCCCGCCTGCGCCAGACGCCCGCGCAGCTGCTGCAGGTTGAGGCGCTGGCCGCTTGTGACCATCAGGCTGTATTTGTCGAGATAAGCCTGGGGCGCCGTGCGCAGCATCAGGGTGGAGATGGGCACGATGAGCACGCCGTGGCGCATCTGCGGCAACTGGTAGAGGGTTTCGAGGCGCTGGGAGATGATGTCCTGGTGGGGAGAGAAGCTGTCGTAGGGCAGGGTCTCCCAGTCCGGGAACAGCAGCACCGGGCAATCCTGATCCGCCAGCAGGAACCCCAGTTCCTGTTCAAGGCGCAGGGCGCTCGGGGTATCGGCGGTGACCAGCAGGACGGGTCTTCGGGCTTCCCGGGTGAGGCGGGCGGCAACCAGCGCCAGGCTGCTGCCGACCAGCTGGCCGAACGTTGTCTTCTGGCCCGCTTTGGCGGGCAAGGCGGGGAGGGTCATTGGCATCATCGGAGTCTTTTACTGTTGGCGTTCTTTTGACATGGACCTGGGTTAGCGCTGACGTTCCTGGGCACGCAGCTTGAGCTGTTTCGACTGCACATGCAGGCTGGCGCGCACCAGCAGCTCCCGGTCATCCTCGCGGATGCGCACGTAGTCGAGCATCACGTGGGTGCCGTGCTCTCCAGCGTCCCGCTGCACGACCTCGCCGTAGCAGTAGACGGCGGAGGCCTCTTCCCGCAGGAAGATCTTGAGCCGCACGATCTGGTGCAGGGCGGGGGCCTCCCCGTGCCCCTGGTGGGGGTGCAGGTAGGTGAGCTGCCCGGCGCCAAAGCGCAGGGTGTGGAAGCGGTGCTCGGGGTGATCCTGGGCTGCCAGCACATAGCCCATGATCATGTCGATCTTGCGGGACTGCTGATTGATGATCTCCACCAGATCGTGCATGGACTCGTTCTGGCTGCGCAGCAACCGGCTGCTCACCAGATCGATGGAGGTAATGGCGGAGGCGATGCGAAACGGCTCGGGCAACTCGGCCTCCAGGGCCTCCAGCGTCGGCAGACGAAAGTCGGCCGGCATGGGGATCACATTGACCGGCGTGGCATGGGTGACGCTGAAGAACTGTTCCTGCATGGAGGCTATCCCTTGTTGTCATAGACGGTTTCCCTTTATTATCCGGTATCTTATTTCGTTGGCAACGTAGATATCCTTGAAGACCGGACTTTTTCAGCCACTGTCGCTGGCCATCGGCCTGCGTTATGCAGGCTCGCGACGCAGTAACCGCTTCGTCTCCTTTATCTCCCTGTTCTCCACCTTTGGCATCGCCATCGGGGTCGCCGCCCTGATGGTGGTGATCTCGGTGATGAACGGGTTCGAAGGCCAGCTCAAGGGGCGCATCCTCGGGGTGATCCCCCATGTGGTGGTGACCAATCAGGCTGGACGCATCGAGGCCGAGCCCGAAGGTCTGCCCGATCTGGCCCGCCTGCCCCACGTGGTGGCCACGGCCCCCATGCTCGACAGCGAAGGCATGCTGCAAAGCCCGGGTCAGCTCACCGGTGTGAGCGTGCAGGGGATTGATCCCGCCCGCTGGCCCAAGGATGACATCCTGCACGCCCAGATGCTGGGTGGGCGCCTTGACAGCCTGCAGGCCGGTGAATACCACATCGTGCTGGGGCAGGGGGTGGCCAGCCGCCTCAAGGTCTCCATCGGCGACCAGGTGCGTCTCATCCTGACCGAAGGTACCCGCTTCACCCCCTTTGGCCGGGTGCCGGCCCAGCGTCTTTTCACCGTCTCCGGCATCTTCGGGGTCGGCGCCGACGTGGACAGCCAGGTGGCCCTGATTGCCCTGGGGGATGCCCAGCGCATGCTGCGCCTGCCCGCAGACAAGGTGGGCGGCATCCGCCTCTGGCTGGACGATCCCTTCGCCGCCGACGAGGTGGTGAAGACCGCGTTGCCGGACGGGCTGGAGTGGCAGGACTGGCGCCGCGAGCGCGGCGAGCTGTTCCAGGCGGTGGCCATGGAAAAACGGATGATGGGGCTGATGCTGGTGCTGATCATCGCGGTCGCCACCTTCAACATCCTCTCCGCCCTGGTGATGGTGGTCACCGACAAGGAAGGGGAGGTGGCCATCCTGCGTACCATGGGCATGAGCGAATCCGGCATCGTCAAGATCTTCATGGTGCTGGGGGCGTCGAGCGGCGTCATCGGCGCCCTGTTCGGGGGGCTGGCGGGGCTGGCGCTCTGCTTCGGCCTCAATCCTCTGCTCAATGCCCTTGGGCTCAACCTCTATATGGCGGCGGGGGGCAGCGGTCTACCGGTCATCGTCGAGCCGGCCCAGGTCATGACCATTTTGCTGGGCGCCGTGCTGCTCAGCTTCAGTGCCACCCTCTACCCGGCCTCCCGCGCGGCCCGGGTCAAACCGGCGGAGGCGCTGCGTTATGAATAATTCATCTTCTGTTGTTACTGGTGCAAGTGGAGCCCCCGTTATGAATCAATCCGTCTCCTGCGAGCCGCTGCTGCGCTGCCAGGCCCTCAATCATGTCTACAAAGAGGGCAATCTGGAGACCCAGGTACTCAAGGGGATCGAGCTGGACGTTGCCCCCGGGGAGATGCTGGCGGTGGTGGGGAGCTCGGGCTCCGGCAAGACCACCCTGCTGCACCTGATGGGGGCGCTGGACAACCCCTCCAGCGGCGCCGTGCTGTTCAAGGGGCAGGACATCCATGGCTGGGACAGCCGCACCCAGGCGAGGTTTCGCAACCAGGAGCTGGGTTTCGTTTACCAGTTCCACCACCTGCTCTCGGAATTCAGCGCACTGGAAAATGCGGCCATGCCGCTGCTGATCGCCGGTGAGTCGGTGGCCAGCGCCACCGAGAAGGCGAGCAAGATGCTGGGGCGGGTGGGGCTCTCCCACCGTCTCAACCACAGACCGTCCGAGCTCTCCGGTGGCGAGCGCCAGCGGGTGGCCATCGCCCGAGCCCTGGTCAACGAACCCAGCCTGGTGCTGGCGGATGAGCCCACCGGCAACCTGGATCACGCCAGCGCCACCGCCGTCTATGAGCTCTTGTGCGAGCTCAATCGCGAGCTTGGCACCGCGTTCGTGGTGGTGACCCATGACTTGAGCCTGGCGGCCAAGCTCCACCGCCGGGTCACCCTGGTGAGCGGCATCATGGCGGAGGTCGCCTGATGTTCAAGCCGCTGCCCCTGTTCCTGGGCCTGCGTTACAGCCGCTCCCGCCGTCGCAACGGCTTCATCGCCTTCATTTCGGCCTCCTCCCTCATCGGCATCGCCCTCGGGGTGATGGCCCTCATTCTTGGCCTCTCCGCCATGAACGGGTTCGAGCGGGAGCTCAAGAACCGGGTGCTCTCCGTGGTCCCCCACGGCGAGCTCATCGGCATGGAGGCGCCACTGCCTGACTGGCCGCGGCTCAGGGACTACCTGCTGGCTCAGCCCGGGGTGGAGGCGGCTGCCCCCGTCATTCGCCTGGACGGCCTGCTGGAGCACGGCTCCGCCCTCAAGGGGGTCCAGCTGCGTGCGGTGCTGCCGGAGCTGGAAGCCAATCTCTCCGATGCGGGCAACTTCATGACGGGTCGGGGCCTTCGCGAGCTGCAGGCGGGTGAACACGGGGTCATCCTCGGCAAGATCATCGCCGACAAGCTGGGGGTCAAGACAGGGGACACAGTCACCCTGCTGCTGCCCCAGGCGGGTGATGCCGCCGGCATCAAGAACCCGAAACGGGAGGCGCTCACCGTGGTGGGGCTGCTCGAGATCGGCGGCCAGCTCGACGGCCTGCTCGGCTTCATGCACCTGGCGGACGCCCAGGCCATCACCGGCATGGGCAGCGCGGTGGAGGGGTTCAGCCTCAAGGTTAACGACGTGCTCAAGGCCCAGTCCATCACGGTGGCGGCGGCCCAGAAATTCCCGCACTACGTCTATATCAGTAGCTGGATGAGCCGTCAGGGTTATCTCTATCAGGACATCCAGATGGTGCGCACCGTGATGTACGTGGTGATGCTGATGGTGGTGGCGGTGGCCTGCTTCAACATCGTCTCTACTCTGGTGATGGCGGTGAATGAGAAGCGCAGCGAGATTGCCATCTTGAAGACCATGGGGGCGAGCCCGGGCCAGATCCGGCTTACCTTCGTCATCCAGGGGATGGTGAACGGGGTGGCGGGAGCCTTGCTCGGCGCCCTGCTTGGCGGTCTGCTCTCCAGCAAGCTGACCCAGATCCTGAGCGCCATCGAAGGGGTTATCGGGCACCGTTTCCTGAATCCCGACATCTACTTCATCGACTTCCTGCCGACCGAGCTGCACATGCAGGACTTGCTCATCGTGACCGGCGCCGCCATCCTGATGAGCCTGGTGGCGACCCTCTATCCTGCCTGGCGGGCGAGCGGCCTGGTGCCGTCCCGGGAACTGGGGCATTGATGCCCATGGATGTGATAAAGGGCCCTGCGGGGCCCTTTTTATTGTCACTCTTTTGTGGGGAAACCCCCGACGTGGCGGTTATCGGGGCAATACGCAGGAGGAGATGATGCCCGGTGCCGTGTTGATGGCATCAATGGGCATTCAACTCATCGAGAGGCAGTGAAAAACTCCCCACGAAGACATCGATGAAGTAGCGCATGGCGGGGTTCATCCTGGCGTCCAGCATCTGCTCGAGGCGCTTTCGCGCGGGCTCGAACTCCCGGTTGCCGACGCTCAGCTCCTCCAGACACTTGGTGTAGGCGCAGAGGGTGTCTGCATCCTTCACCAGGCTGGTGAGGGCCTCGTCCTGGGCGCCGGAGTCGAGCAGGGGGCGAAAGTCCTCTACCAGCTCAGGCGGCAACATGCCCAGCAGGCGCTGCTCGGCGGCAAGCTCAATCTTCTTGTATTCGCGGGCGATTTCGGGATTGAAGTACTTGACCGGGGTGGGCAGATCCCCGGTCAGCACCTCGCTGCTGTCGTGGTAGAGGGCCATGACGGCGGCCCGGTCTGCATCCACCTGAGCGCCGAACAGGCGATTGCTGATAAGACCGAGGGCGTGGGCCACCATGGCGACCTGCAGGCTGTGCTCGGCGATGTTTTCGGGCTGGATGTTGCGCATCAGGGGCCAGCGGTAGATGAGGCGCATACGGGCGAGGTTGGCAAAAAAATGGCTGGGCAGCATGGAAGACCTCGAATGGGGCAATGAAAAAGGGCAGACCCTAGTCTGCCCTTTTTTCCACCCGCAAGGATAGCCTGAGATGGGCCCTCAGCGGATGTAGCGACCCGATTCGGCCTCGTGGTTGGTCACTATCATCTGGCCGATGGGGGCCAGGCTGATGAGGGCCAGCTTGAGGTGCTGGATGCCGAACGGGATGCCGACGATGGTGACGAAACAGGCCAGCGCCGAGGCAATGTGGCCGATGGCCAGCCAGACCCCGATGAGCACAAACCAGAGAATGTTGCCAATCAGCCCCAGGGCGCCGGTGCCGATGTCGCTCTGGCCCGTCATGCTCTTGCGGCTCACCGCCTGCTTGCCAAACGGGAAGAAGGTGAAGGTGCCGATGACGAAGCAGGCGCGTCCCCAGGGGATCCCGATGAGGGAGACGAAGCAGAGCAGCCCCGCCAGCCACCAGGCCAGCCCCATGAAGACGCCTCCCAGCACGAACCAGAACAGATTGAACAAGAAGCGGAAAAAGGACATGTGGGTGACTCCAGCAGCACGTGAATTGGCTGTCACCATAGCGAGGCCGGCCGGGGGACGCAATGGCACAGGCGAGAAGGTGGACAATTTGGGTCGCAGCACGCCATTTTTGTGCCCGATTGGCGGCGGATGGCGATCAAAATGGCCCGTTTACCGTGAAAAAGAGTGAGCCAGTGCAAATTATTGCGGATGGAATGCTTGAACTCGGTGCAAGGCTTCCCCATATAGGAGAAAGTCTTGCGCAAATTGTGCTGTCTGTGCCCCGGATGGGGGATGTGCGGCTCGACGCGACCACTGCACGCCGCTATAATGTCGCGTCATATTTTCTCATCACAAAGACAGTCGTTGTCTTTATAAACAGGAAGACTCCGGGCTTGCCCGGGGGCAATAAAGGGTCAGCACGCAGTGCTGAGTTGAACGAGGTAAAAGAATGCAAGTTTCTGTAGAGACAACCCAGGGTCTGGAACGCCGTCTTACCATCACTGTACCGGCCGCTACCGTTGACGCCGCCGTGCGCAAAGAATTGAATGGCCTGGCCAAAACCCGTCGCATCGACGGTTTCCGTCCTGGCAAGGCTCCGGTTGCCATCATCAAGAAGATGTTCGGTGCCATGGCTCACGCCCGCGTTGCCGATGAAATGATGCAGAACAACTTCATCAAGGCCATCATCGAGAACAAACTGAGCCCGGCTGGCGCCCCGACCATGGATCCGAAAGAAATCAAAGAAGGTCAGGATTTCGAGTTCACCGCCACTTTCGAAGTGTATCCGGAGTTCGAAGTTGCCGGTCTGGAGAGCATCAAGGTCGAGAAGCCGGTTGCCACCGTTAAGGACAGCGACCTGGAAAACATGATCGACACCCTGCGCAAGCAGCACGCCACCTGGACTGAAGCCGCTGTGGCTGCCGCCAACGGCATGCGTGTGACCATGGACTTCGTCGGTTCCATCGACGGTGAAGAGTTCGACGGTGGCAAGGCTGAAGGCTTCACCCTGGAACTGGGCGCTGGCCGCATGATCCCGGGCTTCGAAGACGCCATCCTGGGCAAGAAAGCGGGCGACGAGTTCACCATCGAGGTGACTTTCCCGGCTGACTACCACGCCGAAGCCCTGAAGGGCAAGGCTGCCAAGTTTGCCTCCAAGCTGCACAAGGTTGAAGAGCAAGTGCTGCCCGAGCTGACCGAAGAGTTCGTCAAGCGTTTCGGCATCGAGAGCGGCAGCGTTGAAGAGCTGAAGGCTGAAGTGCGCAAGAACATGGAGCGCGAACTGGCCCAGGCCCTGAAAAACAGCGTGAAAGAGCAGGTACTGAACGGCCTGGTTGAAGCCAACCAGATCGATCTGCCGAAGGCTGCTGTTGCCCAGGAAATCGACACCCTGCGTCAGCAGGCTCTGCAGCGCTTCGGTGGCTTCCAGGGCGGCAACGCCCCCGAGCTGCCGGCCGAGCTGTTCCAGGCCCAGGCCGAGCGCCGTGTCCGCGTTGGTCTGCTGCTGGGTGACGTCATCCGCACCAACGAGATCAAGGCTGACGACGCCCGTGTGACCAGCATCATCGAGTCCATGGCCACTGCCTACGAAGATCCGAAAGAAGTGATCGAGTACTATCAGCAGAACGAGCAGATGCTGAACGGCGTGCGCAACCTGGCCATTGAAGATCAAGCCATCGATCTGATCCTGTCCAAGGCGCAAGTCACCGAGAAAGAAGTTGCCTTCGACGAAGTGATCAACAAGTCCGGTGCCGCTGCCTAAGAACATTTGACTTAAGGTCAAAACTGTTAAGTATAATGGCTCGTGTGATCTCCACTCGGGCCATTTTATTTTAGGGACAATGCCTTATGTACAAGAACTATAACGATGTGACTGAATCCCCACGCAATGCGCTCATCCCGATGGTGGTAGAGCAAACCGCGAAAGGGGAGCGTTCCTACGACATCTATTCCCGTCTGCTGAAAGAGCGGGTGATCTTCCTGACCGGTCAGGTCGAGGATCACATGGCGAACCTGGTGGTGGCCCAACTGCTGTTCCTGGAGTCCGAGAACCCGGATCAGGACATCAGCATCTACATCAACTCGCCGGGTGGCGCCGTCACTGCGGGTATGTCCATCTATGACACCATGCAGTTCATCAAGCCGGACGTGAGCACCGTCTGCATGGGGCAGGCCTGCTCCATGGGGGCCTTCTTGCTGGCCGGTGGCGCCAAGGGCAAGCGTTTCTGCCTGCCCAATGCCCGAGTGATGATCCACCAGCCGCTGGGCGGCTTCCAGGGGCAGGCTTCTGACATCCAGATCCATGCCCAGGAGATCCTGAAAATCAAGAATACCCTGAACGATCGTCTGGCGTTCCATACCGGTCAGGACATGGCCACCATCGAGCGCGACACCGACCGTGACAACTTCATGTCCGCCGAGCAGGCCGTTGCCTATGGTCTGGTTGACGGCATCCTGAGCCAGCGCGGCTGAGCAGGGTACCCCGTCCTGTTGTAAACTCAGCAGGACGATCCATCCTCTATTGATAAAACGAGGTCGCTGAATGACAGAGAAACGCAAGGGTGAGGGCGACAAGCTGCTGTATTGCTCTTTCTGCGGCAAAAGCCAGCATGAAGTGCGCAAGCTGATCGCTGGCCCTTCCGTCTACGTATGTGATGAGTGTGTCGAGCTGTGCAACGACATCATCCGCGAAGAGATCCGCGAGATCTCTCCCAAGCGCGATGGTAGCGAGCTGCCGACCCCTCATGAGATCCGCGCCCATCTGGACGACTACGTGATCGGTCAGGAGTACGCCAAGAAGGTGCTGGCAGTGGCTGTCTACAACCACTACAAGCGTCTTCGCAGCGGCAGCGAGTCCGGTGGCGTGGAGCTGGGCAAATCCAACATCCTGCTGATTGGCCCCACCGGCAGCGGCAAGACTCTGCTGGCCGAGACCCTGGCTCGTCTGCTGGATGTGCCCTTCACCATGGCCGATGCTACCACCCTGACCGAAGCCGGTTATGTGGGCGAGGACGTGGAGAACATCATCCAGAAGTTGCTGCAAAAGTGCGACTACGACGTGGAGAAGGCCCAGCGTGGCATCGTCTACATCGACGAGATCGACAAGATCTCCCGCAAGTCGGACAACCCCTCCATCACCCGCGACGTCTCCGGGGAAGGGGTGCAGCAGGCACTGCTGAAACTGATCGAAGGCACCATCGCCTCCGTGCCGCCCCAGGGCGGTCGCAAGCACCCGCAGCAGGAGTTTTTGCAGGTCGACACCTCCAAGATCCTCTTCATCTGTGGTGGTGCTTTCGCGGGGCTGGACAAGGTGATCGAGCAGCGCTCCGTCAAGGGCACCGGCATCGGTTTTGGCGCCGAGGTGAAATCCAAGAATGCCAAGGCAACCCTGAGCGAGAACTTTGCCAAGGTGGAGCCGGAAGATCTCATCAAGTACGGTCTCATCCCCGAGTTCATCGGCCGTCTGCCGGTGGTCGCGACCCTGACCGAGCTTGACGAGGCTGCCCTCATCCAGATCCTGAAAGAGCCGAAAAACGCGCTGACCAAGCAGTATGCCGCGCTGTTCGCCCTGGAAGAGGTGGAGCTGGAGTTTCGTGACGACGCGCTCAATGCCATTGCCCGCAAGGCCATGGAGCGCAAAACCGGTGCCCGGGGTCTGCGTTCCATTGTCGAGGCCGTACTGCTCGACACCATGTATGACCTGCCCTCCCTGAAAGGGGTCAGCAAGGTGGTGATCGACGAGACGGTGATCAAGGGAGACTCCGCGCCCCTGATGATCTACGACAATCCCGAGACTCAGGCCGCAGCCTCAGAGTAACTGTCTGATTTTTAATCACATAAAGGGGCTTTTTGCCCCTTTCATGCTTTTTACGGCCAAGGCGATTGAATCTCATCTTTGCGCCCCCATATACTCAGCCAAGCCTTTGCCAACGGTATAACAAGCCGAGAGGACATATATGAACCTAGAGCGTTCAGAACGCATCGAGATTCCCGTCCTGCCTCTTCGTGACGTGGTGGTCTATCCCCACATGGTCATTCCACTCTTTGTGGGGCGGGAAAAATCCATTCGCTGTCTGGAAGCGGCCATGGAGCAGGACAAGAAAGTCCTGCTGGTGGCCCAGAAGGATGCGTCGACTGACGAACCGACGGTGGAGGAAATTTTCTCCGTCGGGACAGTGGCCAATATTCTGCAGATGCTCAAGCTGCCGGACGGCACCGTCAAGGTGCTGGTGGAGGGGGGCCAGCGTGCCCGCCTTGAGCGGATGATCGACGATCGCGACTTCTTTGTCGGGGAGGCCCAGTACATCGCGTCCGCCCCCATCGAGGAGAAGGATCAGGACGTGCTGGTGCGCTCTGCCATCGGCCAGTTCGAAGGTTACATCAAGCTCAACAAGAAGATCCCGCCCGAGGTACTCACCTCGATTTCGGCGATTGACGATGCGGCGCGCCTGGCCGATACCATGGCTGCCCACATGCCGCTCAAGCTCGAAGACAAGCAGAAGGTGCTGGAAATCGCCTCCGTGTCCGAGCGCATCGAGTTTCTGATGGCCATGATGGAGTCGGAGATCGACCTGTTGCAGGTCGAGAAACGCATCCGCTCTCGGGTCAAGAAGCAGATGGAGAAGAGCCAGCGGGAGTATTACCTCAACGAGCAGATGAAGGCCATCCAGAAAGAGCTGGGTGAGCTGGAAGACAGCCCGGATGAATTCGAAGCCCTCAATCGCAAGATTGAAGAGGCCGGGATGCCGGAGGATGCCCGCGAGAAGGCCCAGGCCGAGCTCGCCAAGCTCAAGATGATGTCCCCCATGTCGGCGGAAGCCACCGTGGTGCGCAGCTATGTGGACTGGATGGTGCAGGTGCCCTGGAAGGCCCGCTCCAAGGTCAAGAAAGACCTAGGCAAGGCCCAGGAGGTGCTGGATGCGGATCACTATGGCCTGGACAAGGTCAAGGATCGCATCCTCGAATACCTGGCAGTGCAGGCGCGTGTGAACAAGCTTAAGGGCCCCATCCTCTGCCTGGTCGGGCCTCCCGGGGTGGGCAAGACTTCCCTGGGCCAGTCCATCGCTAAGGCCACCGGCCGCAAGTATGTGCGCATGGCCCTGGGTGGGGTGCGTGACGAGGCGGAGATCCGTGGTCACCGCCGTACCTACATCGGCTCCATGCCCGGCAAGCTCATCCAGAAGATGGCGAAAGTCGGCGTGAAGAACCCGCTGTTCCTGCTCGACGAAATCGACAAGATGAGCTCGGACATGCGTGGCGATCCCGCTTCCGCCCTGCTGGAGGTGCTGGATCCCGAGCAGAACAGCAGCTTCAACGATCACTATCTGGAAGTGGATTATGACCTGTCGGACGTGATGTTCGTGGCCACCTCCAACTCCATGAACATACCGGGTCCGCTGCTGGACCGGATGGAAGTGATCCGTCTGTCCGGTTACACCGAGGACGAGAAGCTCAACATTGCCAAGCAGCACCTGGTGGCCAAGCAGATCCAGCGCAACGGCCTGAAGCCATCCGAGATCACCATTGAGGATTCGGCGCTGATCGGGGTGATTCGCTACTACACCCGCGAGGCGGGTGTGCGCAGCCTGGAGCGTGAAATCTCCAAAATCTGTCGCAAGGCAGTCAAACGCATCCTGCTGGACAAGAGCATCAAGCATGTTCAGGTCAACCAGGAGAACCTCAAGGAGTTCCTGGGGGTACAGCGCTTTGACTATGGCAAGGCCACCGACCAGAACCAGATTGGTCAGGTGTGCGGGCTGGCGTGGACCGAAGTGGGGGGCGATCTGCTCACCATCGAGACCACCAACATGCCGGGCAAGGGCAAGCTCACTTACACCGGTTCCCTCGGTGACGTGATGCAGGAGTCCATCCAGGCGGCCATGACGGTGGTGCGGGCCCGTGCCGAGAAGCTGCGTATCAACGGCGACTTCTACGAGAAGCGCGACATCCACGTGCACGTGCCGGAAGGGGCGACCCCGAAAGACGGCCCGAGCGCCGGTATCGCCATGTGTACCGCCCTGGTCTCCAGCCTCACCGGCAACCCGGTGCGTGCCGACGTGGCCATGACGGGTGAAATCACCCTGCGTGGCGAGGTGCTGCCCATCGGTGGTCTCAAGGAGAAACTGCTGGCGGCCCACCGTGGTGGCATCAAGCGTGTGCTGATCCCGAAAGAGAACGAACGTGACCTCGAGGAGATCCCGGCCAACGTCAAACAAGATCTTGAAATCTATCCGGTTCGCTGGATTGATGAGGTGCTTGCACTGGCGTTGCAGGACAATCCGCAAGGTTTCGAACGCGTTTCTGTCGTGTAAATGTTGATGCGCCGCAAATTTGGCGCATTCGGGGGGTGGTTAAGGCTTGCATGCACCGGACAACGGAAGTAGCCTTGACCACCGATCGGGTACTCATGATGAGTCGCAATGCGTGATGTGGCGCGGGTTTGCGCCAGATTGTCACTTGCAACTGATCAGGAGGCTTGTTATAAAACCTCCACTTGTTGTGGCCAGGGAAATCAGCGCCGCAGCGATGTTCGATAAAAGGGGAATATAAGAGTGAATAAATCTCAACTGATTGACAAGATTGCAGACGGTGCTGATATCTCCAAAGCTGCCGCTGGCCGTGCGCTGGATGCCTTCATCGATGCCGTGGGCGAAGCCCTGAAAGAGGGTGACCAGGTTGCTCTGGTTGGTTTCGGTACTTTCGCCGTTCGCGAGCGTGCAGCCCGTTCCGGCCGCAACCCGCAAACTGGTGCGACCATCGAAATCGCTGCCGGTAAAGTTCCTGCCTTCAAAGCCGGCAAGGCCCTGAAAGACGCGGTCAACTAAGCCGGTCGCTGATATCTATCGGCACCGTCCTTGGTCTCTGACCAGACAAGTGAGAGGGCTCTCCCTCATACTGCTTGACCAAGGCGCATCGCAATCGGTGCGCCTTTTCATTATTTACGCCCATCGAGTTCGGGAGCATAAGTACAAACATGATGTTGGATAAACTACGCGAAGGGGCGCAGGGCAAGGTAGCCAAGGTTATCTTGGGCCTGATCATCCTCTCCTTTGCCTTGGCCGGGGTAGGCAGCTACCTCAATGGCCCGGCACGTACCGCCCCCGCCACCGTCAACGGCAATGACATCAGTGCCCCCGCACTGGAGAATGCCTACCGCAATGAGCGGGCCCGTATGGAATCCCAAATGGGTGAGGCCTTCAACCAGCTGGCCGCCAATCCCGATTACATGAAACAGTTCCGCCGTGGCGTGCTGGACCGTCTGATCGATCAGGCGCTGATCGATGACAAGGCCCGCTCCCTGGGTCTGCGCGTCAGCGATGAGCAGATCAAGCAGGCCATCGTCGCCATGCCCGAGTTTGCCGAGAACGGCAAGTTCAGCAATGACCGCTACCTGCAGCTCATTCGCCGTGCCGGCATGACCCCCGAGATGTTCCGCGACTCCCTGCGCCAGGACATGGTGCGCCAGCAATTGATGGGCGCCGTGCTGGGATCGGAGTTCGCCCTCAAGGGTGAAGCCGAGCAACTGGATCGTCTCTACAACCAGACCCGTGACCTGCGCCTGATCCGTCTGGCCGCTTCCGCCTATGTGGACGGGATCGAGGTGAGCGATGCCGAGGTGGAGCAGTTCTACAAGGCCAACAGCGCTCGCTTCATGAACGACGAGACGGTCAAGGTCGACTATCTGCTGCTCGATGCCGCGAACCTTGGCAAGAACATCAAGGTCACCGAGCAGGATGCCCAGGATTACTACGACCAGCATCAGGATCTGTTCCAGCGTCCCGAGCGCCGTCAGGTGGCGCACATCCTGATCCCGTTTGGCAAGGATGAAAAGGCCGCCGAGCAGAAAGCCGAGGCCGTGCTGGCCAAGGCCAAGGCAGGTGACGATTTCGCCGCGCTGGCCAAGGCCGACTCCTCCGATACCTTCTCTGCGAAGAAGGGCGGGGAGCTCGACTGGTTCGAGAAAGGGGTGATGGATCCTGCCTTCGAGAAAGCCGCGTTCGCGCTGGCCAAGGCTGGCGATCTCTCCGCCGTGGTGAAGAGCCCGTTCGGCTTCCACATCATCAAGCTGCTGGGAGTCGAGCCTGCCAAGACCAAGCCCTTCGTGGACGTGATGAGCGATACCATCGCCCGTCTGCAATCTGAGAAGGCCAAGGAGCAGTTCTTCGCCGAGCAGCAGAAGATGGCCGACAGCAGCTTCGAGAACCCGGACTCCCTGGACTTGACCGCCGAAGCTATGGGTCTCCAGGTGCAGTCCACCGGCTATTTCAGCCAGGCCGATGCGCCGGCACCGCTCAATGATCCCAAGGTGCTCTCCGTGGCATTCTCCGAACAGCTGCGCGATGACAACACCAACTCCGACGTGATCGAGCTGGCTGACGGCAAGGCGCTGGTGCTGCACATCATGGGTCACCAGCCGAAGGCGGCCAAGCCGCTTGCCGAGGTGAAAGAGCAGGTGATCACCGCCATCAAGCACGACAAGGCCAGTGAAGTGGCCCGTGGCAAGGCCCAGGGTCTGCTGGACAAGCTCAAGGCCGGTGAGAACGTTCAGGCCGACCTGACCGCGCTGGGTCTGAAAGTGGATACCCATACCGGCGTATCCCGTTTCGCCCAGGAGATGGATCAGAACCTGGTGACCCAGGCGTTCCGCATGCCCCATCCGACCGATGGCAAGCCGAGCGTCGAGCTGGTGACCGAAGCCAACGGTGATCGTGTGGTGGTGGCGCTGGACAAGGTCAACGTCATCAAGGAGCCGTCCCAGATGGTGAGCCTGCTGCAAGGTCAGCTGGGTCAGGGCAAGGCACAGGCCGACTACAAGTCGCTGATCGACGAGCTGCGCAAGGCGGCCAAGATCGAATACTTCACCGACGTGGAAGCCACTGTCGAGTAAGTCAGCCTCACGGCCCCAAGTGTGAAAACGGCTCCATGATGGAGCCGTTTTTTTATCTGCACGCGGCACAAGGGAGAGCTGCTGCCCGCTCGCAGGGGGGATACGTCGTCCTAGTTTGCATCCCGCTCGGCGTTGCCAGCAGGCATAAAAAAACCGGCGCACGAGGCGCCGGTTCTGATCACTTTGCTTGAAGGCGGGGGATTACACCACACCCTGGGTGCGCAGGTAATCCTCGTAGGTGCCGCCGAAGTCGCGGATGCCGTCTTCGGTCAGCTCCAGGATGCGGGTCGCCAGGGAGGAGACGAACTCGCGGTCGTGGGAGACGAAGATCAGGGTGCCCTTGTACATCTCCAGCGCCAGGTTCAAGGATTCGATGGATTCCATGTCCAGGTGGTTGGTCGGTTCATCCATGATCAGGATGTTGGGGCGCTGCATCATCAGCTTGCCGAACAGCATCCGGCCCTGTTCACCACCGGAGAGCACCTTGACCGGCTTCTTGATGTCGTCCTGGGAGAAGAGCAGACGACCCAGCACGGAGCGCACCGCCTGCTCGTCTTCGTTCTCCTGCTTCCACTGGGCCATCCAGTCGAACACATTGAGATCGGTGTCGAAGTCTTCGGCGTGATCCTGGGCGTAGTAGCCGATCTGGGCGTTCTCGGACCACTTGATGGTGCCGGTATCCGGTGCCAGGGCACCGACCAGCGTCTTGATCAGGGTGGACTTACCGATCCCGTTGGTACCCAGGATGGCGACCTTCTCGCCCACTTCCAGCATCATGTTGAGCCCCTTGAACAGGGGACCGTCGCCATAACCCTTGGAGACGCCTTCGATCTCCAGGATGTTGCGGTAGAGCTTCTTGTCCTGCTCGAAGCGGATGAAGGGGTTCTGACGGCTGGATACCTTCACTTCCTCAATCTTGATCTTGTCGATCTGCTTGAGGCGGGAGGTAGCCTGGCTGGACTTGGAGGCGTTGGCGCTGAAGCGGGAGACGAAGGATTGCAGATCGGCGATCTGGGCCTTCTTCTTGGCGTTGTCGGCCAGCAGGCGCTCGCGGGCCTGGGTGGCAGCCAGCATGTACTCGTCGTAGTTGCCCGGGTAGACCCGCAGCTCGCCGTAGTCCAGATCCGCCATGTGGGTGCAGACGGAGTTCAGGAAGTGACGGTCGTGAGAGATGATGATCATGGTGCTTTCACGATCGTTGAGCACCTGCTCCAGCCAGCGAATGGTGTTGATGTCCAGGTTGTTGGTCGGTTCGTCCAGCAACAGGATGTCGGGGTTGGAGAAGAGCGCCTGCGCCAGCAGTACCCGCAGTTTCCAGCCCGGGGCCACTTCGCTCATCGGGCCGTTGTGCTGCTCGATGGGAATACCGGCACCCAGCAGCAGCTCGCCTGCGCGGGATTCGGCGGTGTAGCCATCATATTCGGCGACCAGGCCTTCCAGCTCGGCGGCCTTCATGTAGTCGTCGTCGGTGGCCTCCAGGTTGGCGTAGATGGCATCGCGTTCAGCGATGGCGGCCCACAGCTCGGTGTGGCCCATCATGACCACGTCCAGTACGCGCATCTCTTCGTAGGCGAACTGATCCTGGCGCAGCTTACCGATGCGCTCGTTGACATCCAGGCTCACATTGCCGCCGGTGGGTTCGAGATCGCCACCGAGGATCTTCATGAAGGTGGACTTGCCACAGCCGTTGGCACCGATGAGGCCGTAGCGGTTGCCGCCGCCAAACTTGACGCTGATGTTCTCAAACAGCGGCTTGGCGCCGAACTGCATGGTGATGTTGTTGCTTGAAAGCACTGGAATGTCCCGGTTGGTCTGTCAAATGGCGCGCATTATGGCACAGATCCCCCGAAAGTTTTAGCAGGAACTGTGATCTGGCTCCATTGCGGGGGGG
>NZ_PQLN01000048.1:0-37084 GCF_002919855.1 Aeromonas sp. ASNIH8
ATATCGCCAATACCCGCCGCGATTACCTTCACAAGGTCACAACGACTATCAGCAAAAACCACGCGATGATCGTCATTGAGGATTTGAAGGTTGCCAGCATGTCAAAATCAGCAGCGGGCACGACCAGCCAGCCGGGGCGCAACGTCCGGGCAAAATCAGGGCTGAATCGTTCGATATTAGATCAGGGCTGGTTTGAGCTGCGCCGCCAGCTCGAATATAAGCAGGCATGGCGAGGCGGTCAGGTGTTGGCGATAAACCCGGCCTACACCAGCCAGCAGTGCGCCTGTTGTGGGCATACTGCGAAGGATAACCGCCAGACGCAAAGCCAGTTTAAATGCGCTGCGTGTGGTTATGAGGCGAACGCCGATGTGAACGGCGCTCGCAATATTTTAGCGGCGGGACACGCCGTTTTAGCCTGTGGAGGCGTGGTGCAATCAGGCCGCCCGATGAAGCAGGAACCCGGTACTGCGCGAGCAGCTATCACCCAGTAATGGGAATCCCCCTCCTGTGACGCGAAGCGCTAAGGTGGGGGAGGATGTCAATTCCCTCAACTACACCTCCGGCACCACGGGGAACCCCAAGGGGGTGGTCTATCACCATCGCGGCGCCCACCTCAATGCGGTCAACAATGCCCTCTCCTGGGAGCTGCCCAAGCACCCGGTCTACCTCTGGACCCTGCCGATGTTCCACTGCAACGGCTGGTGCTTCCCCTGGACCCTGGCGGCCACCGCCGGGGTGAGCGTCTGTCTGCGCCACGTGCAGGCGGCGGCCATCTACGGGGCGCTGCGCGAACACAAGGTGAGCCATTTCTGCGCCGCCCCCATCGTGCTCAATATGCTCAACAATGCCGATCCGGCCCTCAAGCAGGGACTCGACCACCCCGTCAAGGCGATGACGGCGGGGGCTGCGCCGCCCGCCACCGTGATCGCCGGCATGGAGGCCATGGGGATCGCCGTGACCCATGTCTATGGCCTCACCAAAACCTATGGCCCCTGCGTGGTGTGCGAGCCGCAAAGACGCTGGCAGGGGCAGGATGCCACCACCCTCTCCCGTCTCAAGGCGCGCCAGGGGGTGGCCTCCCCCCTGCAAGGGGAGATGCGGGTCATCAACCCCGTCAGCGGCGAGCCGGTTCCCATGGATGGCAAGACCCTGGGAGAGATAGTGCTGCGGGGCAACATCGTCATGAAGGGCTACCTCAAGAACCCGTCGGCGAGCGAGGAGGCGATGGCACAGGGATGGTTTCGAAGCGGGGATCTCGCGGTCTGGCACCCGGACGGCTATGTGGAGATCAAGGACAGATCCAAGGACATCATCATCTCCGGCGGGGAGAACATTTCCAGCCTGGAGGTGGAGGACGTGCTCTATCGCCACCCCGATGTGGAAGAAGCCGCGGTGATCGCCATGCCGGACGAGACCTGGGGGGAGGTGCCCTGCGCCTTCGTCAAGCTCAAGGAGGGGCGCGAGCTCACCCAGGCCGAGCTCATTGCGTTCTGCCGCGAGCAGATGGCCCACTTCAAGGCCCCCAAGCACATCATCTTCACCCCGCTGCCCAAGACCTCCACCGGCAAGGTGCAAAAATTCATGCTGCGCAAGCAGTTGGCGTGACGACAAAGGCGCCGCGCCATCAACGGGCCTGCGGGCCCGTTTTGTGTTGCGCGATGCAAAGAAGCAGGGCCTCGCCGGTAGCGGTCGCCAGCCAACAAGACGTGCCTTTCGAGCCCGTCCCGGCTTACCATGGCCGCCATGTCCCGCCAGCCTGAGGATGCCTGTGAGAAAATCGGACCGTCTGTTTCAACTGACCAACCTGCTGCGGGCGCATCAACCCCTGACCGCCCGGGAGCTGGCGACGCGCCTGTGCGTGTCGGAGCGCACCATCTACCGCTATATCGACGATCTCTCTTTGGCGGGCATTCCGGTTTACGGGGAAGCCGGGCTGGGCTATCGGCTGAGCGAGGGGTTCGAAATGGCACCGTTGCAACTGAGTGCGACCGAGCTGGAGGCCCTCATCACCGGGGTGAACCTGGTGGCGGTGCTGACGGGCAAGGGGATGGCCGATCCGGCCCGCGCCCTGCTCGCCAAGATTGAGGCGGCCCTGCCCGCCAAGGAGGCTCGGGCACCTCGCGTCCCCGTGGTGCGGGTGCCTGACTATTCCACGGCGCAGCCTGCATACGCTCGCTGGGACAGGTTGCACGACGCCATCACGGCCGGTCACTGGCTGCACATTGGCTACCGGGATGCCAGCGCCAGCAGGACGGAACGCCAGCTCTTTCCCCTCGGGCTCTTCTACTGGGGCGGATGCTGGACGCTCGGCGCCTGGTGTGCGCTGCGCCGGGCCTACCGGGATTTCAGGGTGGATCGCATCGACACCCTGGCGCCGTGCCGTCAGGGGGAAGGGGCGCCCCCTGGCGCGACCCTGGCCGATTACCTTGCCCTGCGCCAGTCGGATGCGTTTCCCCCTGGGCGCAGTGGCGCCGAAAAAGTCATTCAGGACTGACACAAGGCTGTCAGTAGCCCTTCGTTATGCTGGGTTCTCCAGACCATCCACAACGGAGAAAACGAGATGATCATCAAGGGTGACATGCAACAGGCAGGGGGCGTCGAATTTGCCACCTTCAGGCTCAGGGAAGGGGTGACGGAGGCGGATTTGCTCGCCCTGTCACGGCGGGTCGAGTCCGAGTTTCTTGTCCAGCAATCCGGGCTCATCATGCACTGCCTGCTGCGCGGCGCCGACGGCCTCTATGCGGACGTGGTGATGGCCCCCAGCCAGTCGCTGGTGGAAGCCTACTGCCAGCAGTGGCTGCACAACGACGTGGCAGGGGAGTACCTGACCCTGCTTGACCATGACTCGGTCAACATGAGCTTCTGGACCCGTATCGGCTGAGGGCGGCGCGGGGCCTGCCATCCCCCGGCGAGGGGACAATCATGAAATGAAACGGGCCCACAGGGCCCGTTTTGTTGAACAGAATTCAATAATTACTTGGTGTGGCGCTCATGCAGGCGCTGCACCACATCCTTCAAACTCAAGCCTTCGTTTTGCAGCAAGACGGTCAGGTGGTAGAGCAGGTCAGCGGATTCGTTGATGAGCTCTTCTCTGTCTTTCGCCATGGCGGCCAGGGCCACTTCCACCCCCTCTTCACCCACCTTCTGGGCGATGCGCTTGGTGCCTTTGCCATAGAGGCTGGCGGTGTAGCTGGTGGCGGGATCTGCCCCTTTGCGTGATGCCAGGATCTGTTCGAGCTCGGCCAGGAAGCCGAGCGGCGGCACGGGGTGGCCGTCGAAGCAGGAGGGGTTGCCCAGATGGCAGGTGGGGCCGACCGGGTCGGCGGCAATGAGCAGGGAGTCCTGATCACAATCGGTGGTGATGGCGACGAGCTTGAGCACATGGCCCGAGCTCTCGCCCTTGGTCCACAGGCGCTGCTTGCTGCGGCTGAAGAAGGTGACCTGGCCGGTGGTCTGGGTCTTTTCCAGCGCCTCGCGGGTCATGAAGCCCTGCATCAGCACTTCGCCGCTGAGGGAATGCTGGACGATGGCGGGGATCATGCCCTCACACTTGGCCCAGTCCAGGCGCTCGGCCAGCGGCAATGCATTGTCTACTGCTTGATTATTCACGGATGGCGACTCCTTCGTTTTTCAGCCAGCGTTTCAATTCGGGAATGGGAATGAGGCCCTTGTGGAACACGGAGGCGGCCAGCGCCCCGTCCACGTCGGCCAGGGTAAAGGCATCGCGAAAGTGCTCCATGGCCCCGGCGCCGCCGGAGGCGATGAGGGGCACCTTGCACACGGCGCGCACCAGCTTGAGCTGCTCAAGGTCGTACCCCTGACGCATGCCGTCCTGGTTCATCACGTTGAGCACTATCTCTCCCGCGCCCCGGCGCTGCACTTCCTGTACCCACTCCAGGGTGGTCCAGGTGGTGGTGCGGGTGCGGCTCTCGTCGCCGGTATACTGTTTGACCTGATATTGACCGAGGGCGGCATCGAAGTAGGAATCGATACCCACCACCACGCACTGCACGCCGAAGCGCTCGGCGAGCCGGGTGATCAGGGTGGGATCGGCCAGGGCGGGGGAGTTGATGGAGACCTTGTCGGCACCGAATTCCAGGATCTGGCGGGCATCCTCCACGCTTTTGATGCCGCCGGCGACGCAGAAGGGGATGTCGATGACTTCCGCCACCCGGCTTACCCAGCTCTTGTCCACTACCCGTTCGTCGCTCGAGGCGGTGATGTCATAGAAGACCAGCTCATCGGCGCCCTCGGCGGCGTAGCGGCGGGCGAGGTCGACAATGCCGCCCATCACCTCGTGGTTGCGAAACTGCACGCCCTTGACCACCACGCCATCTTTGACGTCGAGACAGGGGATAATACGCTTTGACAACATGCTCATTGCTCCATGTAAAGCACGGTTAAAGAAACGTCGTTCTGCCGCCGGCGTTGGCCCGGGCGGCGGACGGGAACAGGGTTGGCATGCCTTGAACGGGGGCCCATGAAGGGAGAAACGACAGGCCCGGCAGGCCGTCTCGTCGCCTCTGGGCACCCCACTATATGCATGACTTCATTCAGTGATTCAACCCTTTGTCGCCCTTCACCTGCCCCGGATGGCAGGCTGGCGCCTCGGGGAGGGGAGCCCGATCGTCCGGGTGGGTCTCGTCCGTTGCCATATGCTGGCGCAGGGTGAGCAGGGCGGCATCAAAATCAAACGCCTTCAGTTGCCTGGTCAGGGTGTCGCTGCGAGACCCCAGCATGAGGCGAAGGGGGCCGGCATACTGCTCGTAGAGGGGGATCACGGCGGTGTCGCTTTGCACCAGCAGGGCTTCCATCTGGCCCAGCAGTTGCTGGCGCCACTGATCTCCCAGGGGCACCAGATCGGTGGTCGGGGCGGCGAGATCGTCCCCGAGCAGAGCGCAAAGGGTGGCTATCTCCTCATCGATGGATGACATGAGTCCGGTTGGCTCAGTGTCGCCGCCCGCGATGGCCTGCTCCAGGGCGAGGCAGTGGCGCGACAGCTCATGTGCCCCCAGGGTGCTCGCCACGCCGCGCAGGCTGTGGGCCATGCGAGTTGCATCGCTGTGCTCCCCGGCCTGCAAGTGGCAGTGCAGCCGGGCCATGTCCTGGCCATGCTCATGGATGAAGTAGCGAAGCAGGGCCAGGTATTTCTCCTGATTGCCGTTGAGGGTCGCCAGCCCCTGGTCGAGATCCAGGCCCGGGTGTGCCTGCAGGCGGGCAAGGGGGCCTGTCACGGGATGGCGAGTGCTGTCGTCCGGGTCAATCTCGGGGACCTTGCTCTGGGGCAACCAGCGCTGCAGGGCGTCAAACAGCTTGGCGGGGGTGACGGGCTTGGCAATGAAATCGTTCATGCCGGCCGACTCGCTCGCCTTTCTGTCCTCCTCGAAGGCGCTGGCGGTGAGCGCCAGAATGGGCAACCTGTCCATGCCGGGCAGGGCCCGGATGGCGCGGGTGGCGCTGTAGCCATCCATCACCGGCATCTGTATGTCCATCAGGATGAGGTCGAAGGGATGCTGGTTGACGAGGGCCAGGGCCTCCTGGCCGTTGACGGCAGTCTCGATGACGAGGCCGCTGTGGCACAGGAGCTCGAGCACCACTTCCCGGTTGATGGCGTTGTCTTCCACCAGCAGGATCCGGGCGTGGCGAGGGAAGCTGAAGGCCTGTTGGTTCCCCTGCTCGGACGGGGTCCGGGAAGGAGCGTCCTCTTTTGCCTTGAACAGCCTGGCGGTAAACCAGAAGCAGCTTCCCTGGCCTGGCTCGCTGGTGACTCCGACCTCACCCCCCATCAGGGCGGCGATCCGGCTGGTGATTGCAAGGCCAAGGCCAGTGCCGCCATATCTGCGAGTGGTGGAGACATCCGCCTGTTCGAACGCCTGGAACAGCTTCTCGCGCTGTGCAGGGGTGATGCCGATGCCGGTGTCTTCCACCTCGAAGCGCAGCAGGTAGCCGGTGGTGAGGGGGCGGGCCAGCCTGACGCGCAGGGTGACGGTTCCCTGCTCGGTGAACTTGATGGCGTTGGTCGCATAGTTGAGCAGGGCCTGGCGCAGGCGGGTGATGTCGCCGTGCACCCAGGCGGGGGTATCGCCGATGTCCGTCACTATGGTGAGCCCCTTGGCCCTGGCCTGGTCGTTCATCAGGGCGCGGACGTTGTCCAGCATGGCGGAGAGGGAGAAATCGGTCAGCTCCAGCGTCATCTTGCCCGCATCGATCTTGGAGAGATCCAGGATGTCGTTGAGGATGCTGAGCAGGTGCTGGGCGGCAGTGTCTATCTTGGTCAGCCGTTCGAGGTCGGTGGGATCCCGGGTGTCGCGCTTGAGCAGATAGGTGAGCCCCAGGATGGCATTCATGGGGGTGCGGATCTCGTGGCTCATGTTGGCAAGAAAGGCGCTCTTGGCGTGGTTGGCACTTTCGGCCCGCTGGTGGGCCTGGGCCAGCTGCCGGGTGCGCTCGTTGACCATCTCCTCCAGGTGGTAACGATACTGGTCCAGCTCCTCGCCGAGCTGCTTCTTCTCGGTGATGTCGGCCTGGACCGTGACGTAGTGGGTGATTTCGCCGCTCTCCTGGCGGATCGGCGACACCGTGGCCAGCACCTGGTAGTGGGAGCCATCCTTGCGCTGGTTGATGAATTCGCCATGCCAGCGCTGGCCGTGGTTGATGGCATCCCACAGGGCGACATAGCTGGCATCCGGGGTGAGGCCAGAGCGCAGCAGGGACGGGGTCCGGCCTATCACTTCGTGCTGCTGGTAACCGCTGGCGGCGAGGAAGGCGGGGTTGACGTACTCGATGCGCGCCCGGGTGTCGGTGATGAAGACGCCGTCAGGGCTCTGTTCGAGGGCCAGGGACAACTGGCGCAACTGCTGCTCGGCCAGCTTGCTCTGGGTGATGTCCAGATGGATGCCAAGGAGGCGCACGGGCCGCTGCTGGGCGTCCCGATAGACGCTCCCTTTGCTCACCAGCCAGCGGATGCCGCCATCTGGCAGCAGGATCCTGAACTCCAGCTCGACGGGGGCGCCGCTGACCGCCCGCTCCGCTAGCAACTGCTCGATGCGGGGCCTGTCATCCGGATGCAGGCAGGCTTGCCAGGCGGCCAGCTCGCCGAGCGCCTCGGCACTGCGGCCATAGAGGCGGGCGCATTCCGGCGAGAAGAAGAGACGGTTGCTGACCATGTCCCATTCCCAGATGCCGACATGGGCCCCTTCCTGGGCCATCAGCAGGCGCTGCTCGCTCTCGCGCAGGGCGCTGCTGACGGTTTCGGCACGCACCCGTGCACTGATGGCGTCGTCCATCAGGTTCAGGGCTGCGAGGCGAGCACGACGCTGGGTATCGAGCGCCATCTGCTGATTGTGTTGCAGGCGCTGCTCTGCGAGCTTGCGCTCCGTGATATCCTGCACGGTGCCGTAGAGCTCGAGTATGGTGCCATCCCTGTCCCTGAGCGCCGCCCCGCGGGCAATGACCCAGGCGGTCTCCCCCTGCTCCGTGATCACTTCGGCATCGCACTCGTAGGGCTGCCCGTCCATCCTGCAGCGCTCGACGGCCTGGGCCACCGTGTGCCACCCCTCCTGAGTGAAGTATTTTCTGACCTCGGGATAGACGGCAGGGGGGAGGGCCGGATCCCGGCCATAGATGCGATAGATCTCCGGTGACCAGAAGTGGCTGTCATCGGCCACGCGCCAGCGCCAGTTCCCTATCTTGGCGAGACGCTGGGACTCGCGCAGTATGGCTTCGTTGCGGCGCAGCGCCTCCTCGGTCTCCTTGTTCTGCCGGTTGTCCTCGATGATGGAGATGAAGTAGTCGGGATTGCCTTCGGCGTCGCGCACCAGGGCCACCGTCAGAGTGGTCCAGATGATCTCGCCCCCCTTGTGCAGGTAGCGCTTCTCCAGGGTGTAGTGGGGGATAGTTCCCGCCAGCACCCGGGCCACATGGGCCTCATCGAGGTAGAGATCGTCCGGGTGGGTCAACTGCTGGAACGTCATCCCGGTGAGCTCGTCGGCCCGGTAGCCCAGGATGTGGCACAGCCGCTGATTGACACGCAGCCAGTGTCCATCGGGGGAGACCAGGGCGATGCCGACCGCTGCCTGTTCGAAGGTGACCTGGAAGCGGTTCTCGCTCTGCTGCAACTGGTTCTGGGTGTTCATCAGCTCCTGCCAGCGCAGGACCTCTCTGGCCCGGGCGCGATGAAAGGCGGCACTGAGCACGCTGATGAGCAGACCGTTGGCGATGAGCAGGCACCATTGCACCAGATCCTGGCCAGCCTCGACACTCAGTGAATAAATGGGGGGGAGCATGAAATAGCTGGTGACCAGGGCGGTGATCAGGGTGCAGAGCAGACCTGGCAACAAGCCCCCCAACAGGGCGCAAACGATGATGGGCAGCATGAAGAGAACCAGCAGCGGTCGCTCACCAAAGGCGATGGGCAGCTGGACACGGATTTGCAACATCAGAACGGGCAGCAGCACGGCCAGCAGGGAGATCCCCCAGCGCTGGGTGGAGGGGCGCACATGCCACAGGGGTGACCAGCTCATCATGGGAGATCCTCCGGTGGCATGGGGGCCTGGGGATAGGGGGGCGGCACTCCGAGCCGACGGGAGAGCCCGTTGATCTGGTGCTTGAGGGCCAGCATGGCGAGCTCCCTGTCTACCATCACCTTGTTGAACCGCTCCAGCTCATGGTTCTGCTGGCGCAGCTCGCTGGCCTGGCGGGTCAGGGCCTGTTCAACCTGCTCCCGTTCGGTGACATCGAGCAGAATGCCGATGATGGCGGGCTGGCCGAGGTAGTCGACGCGCCGCCCGTACAGCTCGACCTCCAGGGATTCCCCGTGCTGATGCAGGGCACTGAAGCGGGTGTGGATATCGCGCGCGTCCTGCTCGCACGCGTGCACCAGCTCGGCAACCCTGGTGCTGTCCTTGGGAGCGGCAAGGGCGTGCAACTGGCCAACGGCGATCAGCGCCCCCGGGGTGTCATAGCCAAACAGTCGGGCAAAACAGGGGTTGATGTAGCAGAGCCGACCCTGCTGGATGATGTAGATCCCGGCAAGGGATTGCTCCACCAGTGCACGGAACAGCCCCTCCCGCTCTCGCAAGTCGGCCTCGGCCCGTTTGAAGTCCGTGATGTCCCGAGAGATGCCGAAGATCCCGATCACCTGCCCCTCGCTGTCTTGCAAGGGGCCTTTGGTTGCGAGAAACACATGCTCGCCATCGGGCAGGGTCAGGTACTCCTCCTCGGTCTGCACCCGGTTGCGCTCTATGACCTGGCGCCCGGATGCCATCAGCATCTGCGCCTGCTGCGGCGGGAAGAGCGTCAGATCATCCTGGCCCAGCACCTCGTCAACCGGCTTGCCGACAAACTGGCTGGCGGCCCGGTTGAAGAGGATGTATCTGCCCTCCTTGTTCTTGGCGAAGATGGCGTCTTCCGAGCTGTCGGCGATGGCGGAGAGCAGTTGCAACGCCTCCAGCCGCTGGGACTGGGAATGCTGAAGCTGCTCGGCCATCTGCAGCCGGGTGTGCTGGCGCAGCAGGATGATGCCGGCGTTGGTGACAAAGAGCACCAGCAGGCCGATGAGACCGATCCAGACGCTCTCCTTGAAGGTGGCCTGGTAGAGTTCCGCCTTGTCGATCTTGGCCAGCAGGTACCAGTCCGTGTTCATGACCGGATAGACAACCCCGAAGACCTCGCTGGCCCGGTAATCCTGGCCATAGAGTACCTGGGGCATGCCGCGTTCGGCGAGCCGCAAATACTGGGCAGCCAGCAGGGTGGGGTGGGTGACGGGATAGTGCAGGGTGAGAGCCGGTTCCGGGCGATAGCGCAGGCTACTCAGATAGTGGACCTGATCCCCCTGCTGGCGAAACAGAATGGCTTCTCCACTGCTGTCTGGGACGGGCCAGGACCCCAGGATCTGATCGAGCCAGCGATTTGCGCTTATCTGCATCACCAGCACGGGGGCAGGTCCTGCAGCAACCTCCAGATTGACCAGAAAGTCCAGCCTGGCGTGACCGCGATCATCGAGATAGGGACCAAGACGCATGACGTTGCCCTGCTCGAGCCGTGGCAGGGCGTCACGCAACGTGGCATTCATGGTGTCGCCACCCGGGGTATGCCACAGGGGCTGTCCGGCAGGATTGAACACGGCCGCACCGTGAAATCCGCGTACCGAGATGAATTCGAGCAGCCTTGCCAGTGGTGGCGTGATCGCTTCGGGTGAGGATGGTGCTTGTCCGGGACGATAGAAATCAGTACTGCCCAGACCCTTTATGAGCTGGTGAATATCCTGCTCGTGGGTTCCGAGCCACTCGGTGACGCGCTGGCTCTTGAGATCCGCGATGGCTTCGAGACGAGCCACCTCCTTGTTGCGTGCCAGTTCGATGTTGCGGGCGATGGCCATGGCGGTCAGGGCCAAAATGAGCCCGTTGAGCAACAGGAAGGGGATCCATTGACGCCGCGTAAAGACAGGTGTGCTGCCGGTGGTGTCAATGCGACGACGCAGCATGGCATAAAGCATGAGGGCCGTGATGAGGATGAAGAGCCAGCCCTTGATGGTGCTTGCCATGGCGAACTGGGCAGGGGTGCTGAACAGCCACTCCACCGCCTTGTCGGAGAGCAGGATCCACAGGCTTGCCACGGCGGCATAGGTGAGCACGACGTTGAGCACATGTGCCCGGGTCAGGGGAGCCTCAGCCATCCACGGCCTCGCTGCCATCCTGGTAGCGTTCGGCAATGGTGACGAACGCGTCGAAATGGCGATCGAAGGCGGTCACGACATCGGGATCGAAATGGTGGCCGCTGCCGGAGAGGATGAGGGCGCGAGCCTCGTCGTAGCTCATGGCCGGCTTGTAGACCCTGGCGCAGATGAGGGCGTCAAACACGTCTGCCAGCGCCATCAGGCGGGCCGAGAGGGGTATGGCGTCCCCTTGCAAGCCATCCGGGTAGCCGCTGCCATCCCACTTCTCGTGGTGCCAGTGGGCGATCTCCTTGGCCAGGGTGAGGAAGGCCAGGGGCTGCTCCATGTCCTGTTCGGCCTCCTCGATGGCATCGCTGCCGAGCTTGGCGTGGGTGCGCATGATCTGCCACTCCTCCGGGGTCAGCTTGCCCGGCTTGAGCAGGATGTGGTCGGGAATGCCCACCTTGCCGATATCATGAAGCGGTGCGGAGCGGCTCAGCAGATCGATGTAACCCGGGCTCAGGGTATCGGCGAAACGGGGGTGATCAGCCAGGGCGCTCGCCAGCAGACGCACATAGCCCTGGGTGCGCAGGATATGGTTGCCGGTTTCGGGGTCGCGGATCTCCGCCAGATGGGCGAGGGCGCGGATGGAGACCTGCTGGATCAGGTCGTTTTCCGCCATTCGCCGCGCGACCTCGGTTTCCAGCGCCGCATTCTGGTTTTGCAGACCGTCACGGGCCTGCTTGGCCTCCAGCTGGGTACGCACCCGGGCCTGAACGACCACCGGTTTGATGGGCTTGGTGATGTAATCAGCGGCGCCGAGGGAGAGGCCGAACTCCTCGCTCTGGGGGTCGGCGAGGGCGGTGAGCAGAACGACGGGAATACGGCTGCTGATCGGGGACTGACGCAATTGCCTGAGCACTTCATAACCATCCATGCCGGGCATCATCACATCCAGCAGGATGAGGTCAGGCTTTGGATCCGCGCTGACGATGCGCAGGCATTTTTCCCCGCTCTGCGCAGCCAGCACGCGGTAATGAGGCGAAAGCAATTCGGTCAGTACCATCAGATTTTCGGGTGAGTCGTCGACGATCAGGATGGTGGCGTTGTGAGGTGTCAACATATGTCTTCCATGACGCTATCCCTGTGAGGTCGAGTATAGAGCCAATTGCTGCCAAATCATAAGGTTCGCCCCCATCGGGGAGAAAGAGGCCTGCCCGGATGGGCAGGCTGTCTGATGCCGGAAAGGGGCGCGTCACGCAGCGCGGCCGTCACCCCAGCAGTGAATGGCTTCTGCCACGTCAAACTTGCCCTCCAGCAGGGCACGGCCGAGGATGATCCCCTTGACGCCGGTTCCCTTGAGCGCCTCGATATCCGCCAGACCGCCGATACCGCCGGACGCCTGGAAGCCGACGCTCGGGTAGCGGGCGCAGAGATCCCGGTAGAGTTCGACGTTGGTGCCCGCCAGGGTACCGTCCCGGCTGATGTCGGTGCAGAGCACATGCCTGAGTCCGGCGGGGAGGAAGCGCTCGATCAGCGCCTCGATGGAGATGCCGCTGTTCTCCTGCCAGCCAGCCACTGCGATGTGGCGGTTGCCCTGTTCATCGATGTTGACATCCAGGGCCAGCACGATGCGCTCGGGACCATATTTCTCCATCCAGCTGGCCACCAGATCCGGGGATTTGACGGCGGTGGAACCGATCACCACCCGGCTGGCGCCGGCCGCCAGCAAGTCGGCCACATCCTGTTCGCTGCGCACGCCGCCGCCGACCTGCACCGGTGCCTCGGTGGCGGACAGCAGCTGGGCGATGAGGGCCAACTGGCGGGCCTTGGCATCCTTGGCGCCGTCCAGATCCACCAGGTGCAGCTGCGCCGCCCCCTGGCTGACATAGCCATCGAAGCGGGCCTGCGGGTTGTCGCTGTAGGCGGTTTTCTGGCCGTAGTCGCCCTGGTAGAGGCGCACGACCTGACCGTTGATAAGGTCGATTGCGGGAATAATCATGCCTGTCATAGCTCCAGAAAGTTTTGCAGTAGGCGGGCACCGGCCGGGCCGGATCGCTCCGGGTGGAATTGGGCGCCAAAGAAGTTGTCCCGCCCGACGATGGCGGTAAAGGGCAGGCCGTAGTCGCAGGTCGCCAGGGTCGCGTCGGTCACCTCCAGCGCATAGGAGTGGACAAAGTAGAAGTAGCTGCCGCTGGGGATGCCTTTGAGTAGCGGGTGGGTCTCGTCGTGTTCAATCTGGTTCCAGCCCATGTGGGGCAGGCGCAGGTTGCCCACCTCCATCAGGCGGATCCTGCCAGGCACGATGCCGAGGCAGTCGATGAGCGCTCCTTCGCTGCCATCGGCGCTCATGTTCTCTTCCGAGGCCTGTGCCAGCATCTGCATGCCGAGGCAAAAACCGAGCAGCGGCTGCTTGGCGGCGCGAATGAGGGGCACCAGTTCCCGCTCATTGAGGTTCTTCATGGCGGCGATGGCAGTGCCGACGCCGGGCAGGATCAGCTTGTCGGCCTGCTCGATGTCGGCGGCCTTGCAGCTCACCCTGGGCTGCACGCCGAGGCGCTCGAACGCCATGCGCACCGAGGCGAGATTGGCGCAGCCGGTGTCGATGATGACCAGGTTCTGTTTCCCCATCACAGCACCCCCTTGCTGGAGGGAAGCTCGCTCCCTTCCACGCGAATGGCCTGGCGCAGGGCGCGGCCAAAGCCTTTGAACAGCGCTTCCACCTGGTGGTGGGTGTTGCCGCTGCCCACCTTCATCTGCAAGGTGATGGCCATGGCGTCAGAGAGGGAGCGGAAGAAGTGGGGCACCATCTCGGTGGCCATCTCTCCCACGCTGTCGCGACCAAAGCCGCTCGGGCAGTCGAACACGAAGTAGGGACGGCCGCTCAGATCCAGCGCCGTGGCCACGTCCAGCTCGGTCAGCGAGGTGTTGTCAGCCTCCTGGCGGGGACGCCCGTCGATCACCGCCTGCACCTCGTCCATCGCCAGCACGAAGCCGAAGCGGCCGATGCCGCGCTTGTTGCCAAGGGCCTGGCGCAGGGCTTGACCCAGCGCCAATCCCACATCTTCCACCGTGTGGTGATCGTCGATGTGCAGATCGCCGCTCACTTTGAGCTTGAGGCGAAAGCCCGCGTGGGTCGCTATCTGATCCAGCATGTGATCGAAGAAGCCGATGCCGGTGGCGATCTGGTTGCCACCGCTCTTGTCGAGATCCACCGCCACCTGGATGCGGGTCTCCTTGGTGTAGCGCTCCACCTCGGCCACGCGCCCCTTGGAGAGCAGCTGATCACGAATGACAGTCCAGCCGTGATCTTGCGGGTGGTAACGTATGCTGCGGATGCCCATGTTCTCGGCAAGCTGGATGTCGGTCTGTCTGTCGCCAATCACGAAGGAGTTGGCAAAGTCGATGCGGCCCGAGGCGAGATACTCCTTCACCAGCCCAAGGTGAGGCTTGCGGCAGCTGCAACCGTCGGTAGGGAAGTGTGGACAGATCAGCACTTGCTCCCAGGTAACACCCTGGGATTCGAAGAGGTGCATCATCAGGTCGTGGGGCGGCTGGAAGTGTTCAAGGGGCAGGCTGGCGGTGCCGAGCCCATCCTGGTTGGTCACCATCACCAGCACGTAGCCGGCGGCCTGGAGCTCACGCAGCACAGGTATCACCATGGGCTCGAAGCGCAGCTTCGCAAGGCTGTCCACCTGCTTGTCGGTGACCGGCTCCTCGATCAGGGTGCCGTCACGGTCGATAAACAAAAACGGGGTTTTCATCGCTACATCCTTGCTTGTCTTACAGAGAGGGTGGGGGCAGGTCACGCAGCACGGCCAGCACGGCGTCCATTTCGCCCTGATAGCCGATGGTGATGCGGATGCTGTTGTCAAGGCCAGGCTTGCTGGAGAAATCACGCAAGATGATGCCGGCGGCCTTCATGGCGGCGAACACGGCGGCGCCATCTTTGAAGCGCACCAGCACGAAGTTGCCCTTGTCCTCGAACACTTCCTTGACGCAGGGCAGACGAAGCAGCTCCGCCTTGATGAGCGCCTTTTGCTTGTTGAGTTCCAGCACCCGCTCCTGCATCAGTTCCAGCCCCATGGGAGAGAGCGCCTGGGCGGCAATCTGGGCGATGGGGTCGGGAATGGGGTAGGGCGCGATCACCTTGGCCAGCATGGCAATCACCTCGGGATCCCCCAAAGTAAAGCCGCAGCGGATCCCTGCCAGGGCAAAGGCCTTGGAGAGGGTACGGGTCACCACCAGGTTCGGGTATTGGGCGAGCAGGTCCACCACAGAGGCCTCCGGGCAGAATTCGATGTAGGCCTCGTCCACGACGATGATGGCGCGGTCCCGGGCCTTCTCCAGCAGGGCGACGAGTCCCTTGCGGCCCACCAGATCCCCGGTGGGATTGTTGGGGGAGCAGAGGAACACCAGCTTCACGTCAGAGAGGCGATCGGCGATGGCGGGCCAGTCCGGCTGACGGCTGGCGGTCAATGGCTGCTCGACAATCCCCACGCCACAGGTCTCGGCGCTGATGGCGTACATGCCGTAGGTGGGGGGGCAGATGAGGATCTGATCTTCCCCCGCCTCGCAGAAGGTGCGGATCAAGAGCTCGATGGCCTCGTCGGCACCGCGGCTTACCAGCACCTGATCCGGATTGACCCCGGCGTAGGCGGCATAGCCATTCACCACCTCGGCCGGCTGGCACTCGGGATAGCGGTTGAGGCGACTCCCCTCGACGGTGAAGGGATAGGCCAGGGGGGCCTCGTTGGCATTGAGCCAGACGTGGCCCTGGCCGCCGATGCGGCGCGCGGACTGGTAGGGAGTGAGAGCCCGTACAACGCGACGGGCCAGATTGACGATGCTCATGACAAATCCTTCTGCTGTGCTGTTTGTTGGGGCTCGGCGGCCAGGGCGTTCAACCTGAGGGTGACGGCATGCTTGTGGGCATCGAGCCCCTCGGCCTGGGCGATGCGCTGGACAATGGGGCCAAGGCCGCGAATGCCGTCTGCAGTGAGCTCTTGAACCGTGTAGCGGCGCTGATAGTCAGCAAGCCCCAGGCTCGAGCAAGTGCGGGCATAGCCGTAGGTGGGCAGAGTGTGGTTGGTGCCGCTGGCGTAATCACCGACCGACTCCGGTGTCCATGCCCCGAGGAAGATGGAGCCCGCGTTCTCGAGCTTGTCCAGCAGATCCCGGGGTGCCCGGGTCTGCACGATGAGGTGTTCCGGTGCATAGGCGTTGGAGATGGCGCAGGCCTCCTCCAGGTTGTCGCAGAGGATCACCAGGCTTGCCTTCAGGGCTTGCTCGGCGATGTCGCGGCGGCTGAGGTCGGCGAGTTGCGCCTGGATCTCGCTGCCGATGGCATCGGCCAGGGAAGCGGAGGTGGTGACCAGCACCACCTGGCTGTCGGGGCCGTGCTCGGCCTGGGAGAGCAGATCCGATGCCACGAAGGCCGGGTTGGCGCTCTCGTCTGCGATCACCAGCACCTCGGAGGGGCCGGCTGGCATGTCGATGGCGGCGCCCCGCCAGTCACGGGAAACCTGGCCCTTGGCTTCGGTCACATAGGCGTTGCCCGGGCCGAAGATCTTGTCCACCTTGGGGATGGTTTGCGTGCCATAGGCCATGGCCGCGATGGCCTGGGCGCCGCCGATGGCGAACACCTGACGGACGCCACAGGCGCGGGCGGCAAACAGGATCTCGTCGCTCGCCGGAGACGGGGTACAGAGCACCACCTCACGGCAACCGGCCAGGCTTGCCGGAATGGCCAGCATCATCACGGTGGAGGGGAGCGGCGCGCTGCCTCCCGGGACATAGAGGCCGACCCGGCTGATGGGTTGGGTGCGCAGCTCGCACAGTACCCCGGGCTGGGTTTCGACTCGGACGACGGGCTGTACCTGGGCGGCGTGGAAGGTACGGATATTGGCGATGGCGGCCTCGATGGCACCCTTGATGTCATCACCGAGTCGAGCGCAGGCGGCATCCACTTCCGCGTCGCTCACCCGAAGCTGTTCGCGGGGCGCGCGTTCGAAACGCTGGCTCAGCTCGCGCAGGGCCTCATCGCCCCGGCTACGTACCGCGGCAATGATGTCTCGCACCACGGTACCGATGTCGGCTTCGTCGCCAAGGGCGGGCCGGGTCAGGACCTCGGCTTGCCGGGCGGGGGAGAGGGTCTTCCAGATCAGGGTCTGCATGATGTGTCTTCCTTATTCCATCATCTCGGCTTATTCCATCATCTTTTCAATGGGCAGCACCAGGATGGAGCTGGCACCCAGGGCCTTGAGCTGTTCCATGGTCTCCCAGAACAGGGTTTCGCTGGAGACGACGTGCAGGGCCACCTGGTTGGTGTCACCGGCGAGCTGCATGATGGTGGGACGCTCCGCCCCCGGCAGCAGATCGGTGATGGCATCGAGCTTGTCTTTGGGGGCGTGCAGCATGATGTATTTGCTTTCGCGCGCCTGCTGCATCCCCTGGATGCGGGGCAGCAGCTTGTCGATGAGTTTCTGCTTGGCATCGTTCAGGGGGTTGGGAGCCTGCACCAGGACGGCCTTGGAGCGGTAGATCACCTCGACCTCTTTCAGGCCGTTGGCTTCCAGGGTCGCGCCGGTGGAGACCAGATCGCAGATGGCATCGGCCAGACCCGCGCGGGGGGCCACTTCCACCGAGCCACCCAGCATCACGCTCTTGAAGCCCAGGCCCTTCTCGTCGAAGAAGCGCTTGAGCAGACCGGGGTAGGAGGTGGCGATGCGCTTGTCGGCCAGGCTCTCGGGTCCTGTGTAGTTGACATCGTCCGGCACCGCCAGAGAGAGGCGGCAGCCGCCGAAGTCGAGCTGCTTGAGGGTCTTCACCGCAAAGGGCTGCCCCTGGGCTGCGCGAATGAGCTGCACCTCTTCGAGAACGTTCTCGCCGATGATGCCAAGATCGACCACCCCTTCCATCACCAGACCCGGGATGTCGTCATCACGCACTCGCAGAATGTCGATGGGCATGTTCTCGACATGGGCGATGAGGCGCTGTTCCCGCAGGTTGATCTTGAGGCCGCAGCTCTTGAAGAGGGCCTGGGAATCCTGGCTCAAACGACCGGATTTTTGCATGGCGATGCGCAGACGTTGTGTTTCCATTGCTCGATTTCCTTCTAGTCAAAAACGAAAAAACCCTCGGAAGTATGTGCTTCCGAGGGTTCATGAATCTTGCGGTCCTTTTGGAAGTCACCAGTTAAGTGTCTTCCAGCAGTCAACCTCCTGAAAGACTATTCGGGATGATGATGGTGATGATGAGTCTTCAGGGTGGTGAACTTCATGATGTAATGAATCCTTTACAAATCAGATGCCGTTGTTGACGCCCGATTTAAACTACCTGCCTTGACAGAAAATGCAACCGAAAAATGTGATCCGGACGATTAAAGTTGAGAAAACGGTTTTCTGGTCGATAACTAGACAATGAGATGCCAAAGGAGGCGACATCATGCCCAGCCAGGACCTGTTATTTCCCATCCTGCCCCGCGCACCCTCGACACCGAGCCCGGATGACATCAAGCGGGAGGTGACCCAGATCAGCCAGAAACATCAGCTGCGCAAGATAGGCACCGACAATGGCGGCGGTGGCCAGCATCACCAGCAGAGAGAGCAGCCGCCAAAGCCTGATCAACCAGCGGTGCAGGATGATGATCACAAACCGGATCCGGACCACCGGATTGATCTCTTCGTCTGAACGCATTATCAGTCCCGCTTTTTCCGCGCTTTTGGCATAATGGCCGCTTTTGCAGCGGGACATGCCTTTGACCATCATCCAGACCCTGTTCAAGCCAGACGGCCCCCTGGCCCGCCATATCGACGGCTTCAAGGCCCGTGCCCCGCAACTGGAGATGGCCGAGGCGGTGTCGCGCGCCATCAAGCAAGGTGGCCGCTTGCTGGTGGAGGCTGGAACGGGCACTGGCAAAACCTATGCCTATCTGGTGCCTGCGCTGGAATCCGGCAAGCGGGTGGTGATCAGTACCGGGTCCAAGAACCTGCAAGAGCAGCTCTTCTATCGGGATCTGCCCACCATCACGGGGGCGCTTCACTACACCCCGCCGGTGGCACTGCTCAAGGGGCGCAGCAATTATCTCTGCATCGAGCGGATGAACCGGCTGTTGAGTGAATCCCATCTGCAAAAGCCCGAGATCCTGAGCGATCTCGTGAAGGTCAAATCCTGGTCGACTGCCACCGACAACGGCGATGTGGGGGATATCCCGGGGCTACAGGAGAACGCCGAGATCCTTGCCCACGTCACCAGCACCAACGACAACTGCCTGGGTCGCGACTGCCCCTATTACGATGATTGTCACCTGGTCATCGCTCGGCGCCGTGCCATGGACGCCCAGGTGGTGGTGATCAACCACCATCTCTTTTTCGCCGACATGGCGGTCAAAGACACCGGCTTTGGCGAGCTGGTGCCCGAGGCGCAGGTCTATGTCTTCGACGAGGCGCACCAGCTGCCCGAGATCGCCAGCCACTACTTCGGCAAGTCCGTGGGCAGTCGCACCATCCAGGATTTGGCGCAGGATATCCAGCTCGCCTACCGGGCAGAGGCTCATGACATGGCCCAGCTTGGCAAGGCGGCGGACAGGCTCGCCATTGCCAGTCAGGATTTGCGCCTTGCCTTCGGCGTGGAGGGGGGGCGCGGCAACACCCGGGATCTGCTGAGACAATCCCTCTGGGCCCAGGCGCTGGCCCGCCTCAACGATGCCATCGGGCTCTGTTATGAAGTGCTGAAACTGGCGCTCGGGCGAGGGGAGCAGCTGGATCACTGTTTCGAGCGCATCAGCGAGCTGCGTACTCGCCTTGGGGAGGTGCTGGCGGTCAACCAGACCGGTTTCTCCTACTGGTATGACTGTTCGCGTCTGCACTTTACCCTCAATCTGACGCCGCTGTCGGTCGCCGAGCGCTTCGGTGCCGAGGTGCAGCGCCCCGAGGTGGCCTGGGTCTTTACCTCGGCCACCTTGACGGTGGACAATCGCTTCGCCCACTTCGTCGCCGAGATGGGGCTGGCCGGCAGCGCCGAACTCATTCTCGACAGTCCGTTCGATTACGCCGAGCAGGCGCGCCTGTGCGTACCCCGTTTCTTGCCAGAGCCCAATGCCTTCGGGCGCGGGGAGCAGCTGGCGACCCTGATGATCCCCCTCATCAACAAGACGCCGGGGGGATGTTTTTTCCTCTGCACCAGCCATCAGGTGATGCGCCAGGTGGCTGAGGTGCTGCGCCGGGAAATCGGCCGCACCGTCCTGCTGCAAGGGGAAGACAACAAGCAGCGGCTGCTCAAGACCTTCGTGGAAAACGGTCGGGCCGTGCTGGTGGCCACCAGCAGTTTCTGGGAGGGGATAGACGTGCGGGGGGCGGCATTGTCCTGTGTTATCATCGACAAGCTGCCCTTTGCGAGCCCGGACGATCCCCAGCTCAAGGCACGGGTGGAGGATTGCAAGCTCAAGGGGGGAGATCCCTTTGCCGAGCTGCAGTTGCCCAAGGCGGTGATTGCCCTCAAGCAGGGGGTGGGGCGGCTCATCCGTGATCGCAGTGATCACGGCGTACTGGTTATTTGTGATCCCCGGGTGGTCAACAAGCCCTATGGCGCCACCTTCATCAAGAGCCTGCCTGCCATTCCACGGACCCGGGAGCTGGCGACCCTGGGAGAATTTTTCGGACCACGGGAGTGAGTCCGCCGCGCCGGGGCTGATTGCCCCCGGTCATGCATGACGGCAGGCCTTGGCCATGCTGACGATTTAACTGACTGATGTGAAGAGAATAAAAAGAATGGATGAGTTGAAGATCCTGGCCGTGGATACCGCCACCGAAGCCTGCTCCGCAGCCCTCTTGGTGGGCGATACCCTCTACTCCCGCTGGGAAGAGGCGCCCCGTGACCATACCCGCAAGATCCTGCCCATGGTTCAGGCTCTGTTGGATGAAGCCGGTCTATCGTTGGATGAGCTCGACGCCATCGCTTTTGGCCGTGGGCCTGGCTCCTTCACCGGGGTACGGATCGGGATCAGCGTGGCCCAGGGGCTCGCCTTTGGTGCCGGCGTACCGATGATCGGTGTCTCCACCCTGGCAGCCATGGCCCAGGGGGCCCATAAGCTGGAAGGGGCCGAGCAGGTGCTTGCCGCCATCGATGCGCGCATGGACGAGGTCTATTTCGGCCACTACGCCTTGGTGGACGGAGTGATGACGCTGGTGGGCGAGGAGGTGGTGAGCGAGCCAGCCGCACTGGTGCAGGCCCGTGACAAGATGACTGGCGCGGTGAGCTGCGTTGGCACCGGTTTTGAAACCTATGGCGAGACCCTGGGCGGCCTGGCAGATGTGCTGATGCCAAGCCAGGTGCGTTTCCCGGCGGCCGCCGACATGCTGCCTCTGGCACGCCAGGCCTGGTTTGCGGGTGAGGCGGTGCCGGTAGAGCAGGCCACCCCTGTCTATCTGCGCGACAAGGTGACCTGGAAGAAACTGCCGGGTCGCGAATAAACGGCAGCGGCTGTCCCGGGCTGCTTTGTCGGATGATGAAGGAGATACGAATGAGAAAATCCGTGATCATGCTGGGATTGGTGGGGCTGCTGCTGGGCGGTTGCAGCACGGTGCCCAAAGAGCTTGCCTATGAGCCTGCGGATCAGCTGGTGGCCTATCAACCTGCCCTGCAGGGGATGGAAGGCAAGCCGGCCCGCTGGAGCGGTGTCATCTCGGCGGTCCACAACAAGGCGGATCAGAGTGTCATCGAGGTGGTCTATCTGCCCCTCAAGTCCAACGGGGTGCCGGAGCAGACCGAGCAGAGCCCAGGTCGTTTTCTCGCCATCATGCAGGGGTTTGTCGACCCGACCCTCTATGCCAAGGGTCGCAGCCTGACGGTGCTCGGCACCCTCGACAAGCCGGTGGACAGCCAGATTGGCGAGCACAAGTATCGCTTCTCGGTACTCAAGGTGACGGGGAGCAAGCTGTGGCCACCGGTGAAGGAGGTGGAGATCCGCTACATGGATCCCTACTTTTACGATCCTTTCTATGATCCCTTCTGGCCCAGACGGCCCCTGCGCCGCTGAGGAGCCCGGATGACGGCGACATTGCAGGAGCGCAGGCTGCGCCTGGCGGACGGGCGGCACATCGCCCTGCTGGACAATGGTCAGGAGGGCAGACCGCTGCTGGTGGCCCTCCATGGCTGGCTCGACAACGGTGCCAGCTTTTTGCCTCTGGCCCCCTGGCTGGGGGCGTTTCATCTGGTCTGCGTCGATTTGCCGGGCCATGGTCACTCCGATCACAAGTCGACTCCCTATGTCTTCGTGGACTGGCTGGATGATCTCTACCAGATCAGCCAGGCCGCGGGCTGGCAGCGTTTCATCCTGCTTGGTCACTCCCTGGGGGCGCTGATTGCCTCTGCCTATGCCGGCGTCTTTCCCGAGCAAATCGAGCGGCTCATTCTGCTGGAGGGGCTCGGCCCCTTGAGCCAGCCCGACGAGGAGGTACCGGGGCAGCTGCGCCGCGCCATCCTCAACCGCACTCGTACCCGTGAGCGTGCAACCAGTGGATTTGCCACCCTCGAGGAGGCGGTGGCTGCCCGCTGCAAGGTGGCGGACATCCCCCCGAGTGCGGCACGCCTTATCTGCGAGCGACAACTGGAGGCGCGGGCAGGGCGCTGGTATTGGCGCAGTGATCCCCGTCTTCGCGATCTCTCGCCCCTGCGCATGAGCGAGGGGCAGGCCCAGGCCCTGATCCGGGCCATCGTCTGTCCGGTGCTCTTTATCCGGGGAGAGCAGGGCTTCCCCGGGCTCCTGGCACAGTGGCAGTTGCGGGAGGCGGCCTTTGGCCACATCGAACGGGTGACAGTGGCAGGAGGCCATCATTTTCATATGGAAAATTCATCAGAAACCGCCGTTTATATCGAAAACTTCGCTCAAATCCGGTAGGATCGGCGGCTTTGAATCATGTCAGGTTTGCTTTCTCCCTCACATTTCCCGTTGTTAATTCACTGTTAATTGATGTTGCCTTATGTAAATATGTGCGGCATTAGAGCATGAACTTAAAACAATTGATTGAAATGGATGTGACAGGGACGGAGGCAACACAGTGAGCGCACAGGTGCGAGTTATGCAGGAGAAGTTCGTGGAAAGAGTCTGGCTGAAGCGTTATCCAGAAGGGGTGCCCGCCGAGATCAATCCAGACCAATACGGCTCTCTGGTCGAGATGTTTGAAGAGTCGGTGAACCAGTTCGCCGATCAACCCGCCTTCGTCAACATGGGGCAGACCATTACCTACCGCCGGCTGGAGGAGCAGTCCCGAGCCTTCGCCGCCTACCTGCAAAACGAGCTGAAGCTCGGCAAGGGGGACAGGGTGGCCGTGATGATGCCTAACCTGCTGCAATACCCCATCGCGGTATTCGGCATCCTGCGGGCCGGCATGACGGTGGTGAACGTCAACCCCCTCTATACCCCGCGCGAGCTGGAGCATCAGTTGAAAGATTCCGGCGCCAAGGCCATCGTCATCGTCTCCAACTTTGCCCACACCCTGGAAAAAGTGGTGTATGACACCCCGGTCAAGCACGTGATCCTGACCCGGATGGGGGACAACCTGGGGCTGGCCAAAGGGACCCTGGTCAACTTCGTGGTCAAATACGTCAAGAAGCTGGTGCCCAAGTACAACCTGCCCCATGCCAGCACCATGCGTCAGGCCCTCGCCAAGGGGCGCTACCTGCAGTACATCAAACCCGAGATCAGCAACCAGGACATCGCCTTCCTGCAATACACCGGCGGGACCACCGGCCTCTCCAAGGGGGCCATGCTGACTCATCGCAACATGATCGCCAACGTCGAGCAGTGCCTCGGTGTCTATGGCCCTGTGCTGGAGCGCGGCAAGGAGTTCGTGGTCACGGCGCTGCCGCTCTATCACGTCTTCGCCCTGACGGTGAACTGCCTGCTGTTCATGCGTCTGGGGGGCTACAACCTGCTCATCAGCAACCCCCGCGACATCCCGGGCTTTGTCAAAGAGATCAAGAAGTATCCTTTCACCTGCATCACAGGGGTGAACACCCTGTTCAACGCCCTGGTCAACAACGACGAGTTCAAGGGCATGGATTTTGCCAAGCTCAAGCTCACCATCGGTGGCGGCATGGCGGTGCAACGGGCGGTGGCCGAGCAGTGGAAGGGGCTGACCGGCACCCCGCTGCTGGAGGGCTATGGCCTGACCGAGTGCTCGCCCCTGGTGAGCGTCTGCCCCTATGATCTGGTGGATTACAACGGCTCCATCGGTCTGCCGGTCTGCTCCACCGAGATCCGTCTGGTGGATGACGAGGGGAACCAGGTCACCGAACGGGGTGCCCCCGGCGAGATGCAGGTGCGCGGTCCTCAGGTGATGACCGGCTACTGGCAGCGCCCGGAGGCGACCGCCGAGGTGATGCAGGATGGCTGGCTCTGCACCGGCGACATCGCGGTATGCGACGAGCAGGGTTTCTTCAAGATCGTCGATCGCAAGAAGGACATGATCCTGGTCTCCGGCTTCAACGTCTACCCGAACGAGATAGAAGACGTGGTGGCCCTGCATCCCAAGGTGCTGGAGGTGGCCGCCGTCGGCGTACCCAACCCGGTGTCCGGCGAGCAGGTGAAGATCTTCGTGGTCAAGAAAGATGCAAAGCTGGCGGAAGAGGAGATAATTGCCCACTGCCGCAAACATCTGACTGCCTATAAGGTGCCGAAACTGGTAGAATTTCGCGACGAACTTCCCAAGACCAACGTGGGCAAGATCCTGCGCCGCGTGCTGCGCGACGAGGAGATTGCCAAGCAGTAACCGGCATGCACTGCTTTGCAGTCCAGCGCTGTCGTTATGCAAAACCGTGGGACATCCACGGTTTTTTCTTTCTGGATCCGACCAACGTGCAGGCAACGATGCAATATCAACTCATTTCACAGCAAGCCGAACTGGATCAGTATCTCGCTTCTCTGGCCGACGTTCCCCTGGCCATCGATACCGAATTCGTTCGCACCCGTACCTACTATCCCCAGCTCGGTCTGTTCCAGATCTACGATGGCAAGCAGCTTGCCCTGCTCGATCCCCTGACCCTGGATCTCTCCGGTTTGTGGCAGCGCCTCGGTCGGGCCGGACAGATTGCCATCCTGCACGCCTCCGGTGAGGATCTGGAGCTCATCCAGCATCAGGCGGGTCACCTGCCCAACCAGATGCACGATACCCAGCTGGCGGCAGCCTTCCTGGGCCATGGCGTGTCGGTGGGGTTTGGCGCCCTGGTCAACGAATTCCTCGGGGTCGAGCTTGAGAAGGATCAGGCCCGTACCGACTGGCTGGCGCGCCCCCTTACCCCTCGTCAGCTGGAATATGCCGCGGCGGATGTCTTCTACCTCATGCCCCTCTACGAGAAGGTGATGGCCAGACTGCGCGAGAGCGGCAAGTTCCCCTGGTTCGAACAGGAGTGCCAGAACCACTCCGCCCGCAAGACCCAGGGCAGCGATCCCCGTCAGGCCTACCTCGAGATCGTCAACGCCTGGCAACTGGGTCGCCGCGAGCTGGCCATCCTGCGCGAGCTGGCCGCCTGGCGCCAGCAGGAAGCGGTACGCCGGGATCTTGCCCTCAACTTCGTGGTCAAAGAGCTGCACCTGTTCAAGGTGGCGGAGCGTCGTCCCGCTTCGCTTCGGGATCTTAACGAGCTGGGCCTCTCGCCCATCGAGATCAAGATCCACGGCAAGCGGATGCTGGACATCGTCGCCGCCGCCCAGCAGAGCGACCCTGCGAGCTGGCCCGATCCCATCCGCCGTCTGGTGGACTTCCCCCAGTACAAGGCCGAGCTCAAGCGCATCAAGGCCATGGTGGAGGAGAAGGCCAAGGCCAGCAACATTCCACCGGAGCTGGTGGCGAGCAAGAAGATCATCCACCAGTACTTCACCTGGAGCTGGCGCATGAGTGCCGAGGAGCGGGCCAGGGCGGACAAGCCCATGCTGCTGCAAGGGTGGCGTCATGAGCTGGTAGGCCACCTGCTGGCCCAGTGACGAGTACGCAGTACGAGAAGGGGAGTCCATGACTCCCCTTTTTCATGCCTGTGCGGCTGCCCTCGGGGGTTGCCGGGATCGTCGCGCCAGGGGGTTGGTCATGATGGGAAGCGAGAAGGGGGGGAGGAGGAAAATGGCGGGCACAAAGGGTGCCCCCATCAGAGTTCGTGAGCGTGGAATCCCTTGCGGTAGCGGGCCTCGCAGCGCGGGCAGCGTTGCAGGGTCGGATCCTGTTCCAGCTGTTCAGGGAGCAGCGGCTCCTCACAATCGGAGCAGAAGCCATAGAGCCCCAGATCCATCTGGCAGAGCGCCGCGTCGAGCCGCTTGAGGCGTGCCACGCTGTGTTCCACCCCGGGCAGATCGAGACGGCTGGTCAGATCAACCAGTTGATCTCGCTCGCAGCGCTCCACCTTCTGTGCCCAGTCATCTTGTCGACAGGCATTGAGCTGACGGATCAGCTCCTCTCTTGTTTGCGCCCAGTCGGTCAGAAGGCGCTGATGCCATTCGGCCAACCGGGCTTGCGTCACTTCACACACAGCAGCCCCCAAAAACGAGTGATAAAACTCGGCCAGTATAGGGAAACCCGCGGTTTATCAAGATGACATGAGTCAAGTTAACCGTGCTTTGACGGGTTTTTCCGGCAGGTGCTGCGGCTTGCCGGTGATGACGTAGAGCACTCCCGCCACCAGACAGACGACACCCACCAGGGTACTCATGGGGGGCATGATCCCGCGCAGCATAAAGGCGTACAAGAGCCCCGCCAGAGTCTCGAACACGATGAGCGGCCCGACCAGCACGGTCGGCAGGCGCTGGCTCGCCTCGTTCCAGCACAGGGTGCCGAGCCAGGAGCAGAAGAGCCCCACCGCCCCCATCAGCAGCACGAAGCGCAGGGGCGTCGGCCCGAAGGGCAGGGGAAAGTCCGGTGCGCTCAGGGCAAGATGGCCGAGGCTGCCGAGATAGGCAATGAGCGCCACCGGCAGGGTCACCAGCCCCTGGGCGGTGGCCCAGACGGCCGGACTGCGGCCCGGGTGCTCGCGCAGCCAGCGGGCGTTGCGCAGGGGATACCAGGTCCAGCACAGCACGGCGCCTACCGCCAGGGCTATACCGATCAGTTGTTCGGTGCGCGCCTCGGTGTGCCAGGTGAGCTCGGCGCTGTTGACCAGATAGAGACCGGCCCCCATCAGCACCAGGGACGGGTAGAGCCGGGTGCGGGAGAGGCGACCGTCCCGTGCGCCATAGAGGCGGTTGGCGGCCAGGGCCGTCACCACCGGCAGGGTGCCGATAAGCATGGCTGCCAGGGGCGAGCCGATGCGCAAGATGGCCCCCGACAGGCAGAAGTAGTAGAGGAGGTTCCCCACCAGAGTGAGGGCGAGGGCCTCTCGCCAGTCGCTGGCTGAGAGGGCCGCCAGGTGTTTGCGGGCCTGCCAGGCGAGCGGCAGCACGATGAGGCCGAAGGCGAGGTAGCGGCCGCTCGCGAGCAGGGCGGGGGGATAGCCGTCCACCAAGAGGGGGGCGACGAAGATGAGCCCCCACATCAGGCCGGCCAGCAGGGCAAACAGGACTCCGATCAACATGTTTCATATCCGGTAAAGAAGAAGGAGGCCAGCCTAGCAGGGAGGAAGGGGGGCGTATTGAACCAGATTGCGCTTTAGCGGCCAGCCTGCACCTGTTTCTGGTAGCGGACCGGGGTGGTGCCATAGCGGCGCAGGAAGGCACGGTTGAGGTGGGACTGATCGGCCAGACCACAGGCGGCGGCCACCTCGGCAGCGGGCAGGCCGGCAGCCAGCCACCCCTTGGCGCGCTGCAGGCGGATGGCCATCAACATCTGCTGGGGGGTGACGTGAAAGCGGGCCTTGAAGCTGCGCTGGAAGTGGTAGGGGCTGAGGTTCACTGCACCGGCCAGCTCGGCCAGGGTAATGGGGCGGGCGAAACAGGCCTGCATATAGTCGATAGCGCGGCCCAGAGGGTGGGCCGCTTCGCGCGGGGCCGCCAGGGCCCGGGCATGGGGGCGCAGGGTCTCGCACACCCTTAGCAGCAGGCCGTCGGCGGCGAGCTCGCTGTCACAGTGCCAGAGGGCATCCAGGGTCGCCTGCAGGACGGGGGCAGTGCGCGGATCGCTTCGCACGGCATCGGTGAAATACCAGTCGCGCTCGCCGCTGATGGCCTCGAGCCGGTCGGCGGGCAGGTAGAGCATGCGATAGCGCCACCCCTGCTCGCAGGCTGACTCGCCCGTGTGCAGCTCATCGGGGTTCATCAGCACCAGGCTGCCGGGACCGGCCAGGAGCTGGCTGCCGCGATAGCGAAAGCGCTCGGCACCGCACTCAATGACACCGAGGCCAAACCCCTCGTGACTATGGGGATCGAAGATGTGGTGCTGGATGTGGGCGCGATAGAGCTCGGTCGCAGGCTGCCCCGGCAGGGCGCGAAAATCGGCCCTGTCGTGCTGATGGGTAAAGTTGACCGGTACTCCCTGCATCCTGACCTCCTGTCAATGAGCCTTCATCATAGGGCGCCGCGGGGTGGCGGCCAAGTCTAGGCCTGTGAGGCGCACTCGCGCTCGAGGGCGGAGCGGATCTCCTCTGCGGTCTTGATGGTGCGGATGCGGCGAAACAGCTCGTCGGCCTGGGGGTATTCCCGCACTATGTAGGAGAACCACTGCTTGATGCGACTCGGGTAGTAGTCGGCCTTGTCGCTCGCCAGATCCTGCTCGGTGTAGGTCACCATCAGTTGCAGTACCTCGGCCCAGCTCATGTGGGCACACCCCGTCTTCATCACGTTGGCCAGGTTGGGCAGGGAGATGGCGCCCCGGCCCACCATGAGGGCATCGCAACCGGACACCCGGGCACAGGTCAGGGCATCGGCATGGTTCCAGATCTCGCCGTTGGCGGTGACGGGGATGGGCAGGGCGCGGCGGATGGCGTCCACGTACTCCCAGTGTGCCGGCGCCTTGTAGCCTTCGCGCTTGGTGCGGGCATGCACCGCCAGCTCGTTGGCGCCCCCCTGATAGACGGCCTGGGCATTGTCCAGATAGAGATCCTTGTCATCGTATCCCAGGCGGATCTTGGCGCTCACCGGCAGGTGGGCAGGCACGGCCTCCCGCACCGCCTTGACGATGCGATAGACGGTCTCGGGTTCCTTGAGCAGCACGGCGCCCCCCTTGCTCTTGTTGACCGTGGGGGCAGGGCAGCCGAAGTTGAGATCGACCCCGGGAGAGCCGAGCTCGATGGCGCGCACTGCGTTTTCGGCGAGCCATTCCGGATGCTGTCCCAGCAGTTGCACCCGTACCGGGGTCCCCGCACGGGTCTTGCCATCCTGTCTGAGCTCGGGGCAGAGGCGATGGAATACCTTGGCGGGCAGCAGTTGATCGACCACCCGGATGAATTCACTGACGCAGAGGTCGTAATCATTGACGGAGGTGAGGACCTCCCGCATCAGGTGATCCAGCACCCCCTGCATGGGGGCCAAAATAACGCGCATAGCTGCTTCCGAAGACAAGGGGAGAAAAAAGAGCGCAGATTGTAGTGGCAATGGCCGGGATTGTCAGCCGTCTGCCCACTCGATGGCCCCCATCGACGGCCGCAGACTGGGCCAGGCTGTCAGCTTCCGGGCCAACTCTGTTAGGCTAAAGGCAGAGAAACACTAGAGGAGTACCCATGAAACGCTGGTGTCTGATGGCCCTGGGCTGGCTTGCCTTCGCCACCGGGATAGTCGGGATAGTCCTGCCCCTGCTGCCGACAACCCCCTTCATGTTGCTGGCGGCGGCGCTGTTTGCGCGCTCCTCCCCCCGCTTTCATGGCTGGTTGCTGGCGCATCCCTGGTTTGGCCCCCCCATCCTCGACTGGCAGCAGTATCGCGGCATTCGCCGCCACGCCAGATGCCGCGCCATCATCTTCATCCTGATCTCGTTCTCGGTATCGCTGCTGGTGGTGCCGTTGCCCTGGGTGAGGTGGCTGCTGGTTGTCATAATGGTGATCCTGCTCACCTGGTTGATGCGTCTGCCGGTGCTGGAGCCGGTTGCAATGAAGAAGTGAAATCCCTAAGCTATCGCGGCAATAATGCTATGGAGTTGGCTCGTCATTTTTGCGTGACGGGCCTTTTTATTGCCCCCAGGCGGAGACCCCGTGCGCCGCCATGGCAGGGCTCAAAAAATAAGCGGTCAAATAATGAATCCGGAAACCCTGAAGTTTATCGAAGCGAGCATCAAGACCATTCCCGACTATCCGAAGCCGGGCATTCTGTTTCGCGACATCACCAGCCTGATCGAGAATGCCGAGGCCTTCAAGGCCACCATCGATCTGCTGGCCGATCATTACCGTGATCAAGGCATCACCAAGATTGTCGGCACCGAGGCCCGTGGCTTCATCTTCGGCGCCCCGGTTGCCTACGCCATGGGGCTGGGGTTCGTGCCGGTGCGCAAGCCGGGCAAGCTGCCCCGCGCCGTCATCGAGGAGTCCTACGCCCTGGAGTACGGCACCGACACCCTGCAACTGCACACCGATGCCATCGTGCCCGGTGACAAGGTGCTGGTGGTGGACGATCTGCTGGCCACCGGCGGCACCGTCGATGCCACCGTCAAGCTCATCCGCCGCGCCGGCGGTGAGGTAGCGGATGCCGCCTTCATCATCTCCCTGCCGTCCCTGGGCGGTGATGCCCGCCTGACCGCCGCCGGCGTCAAGGTGGTCTCTCTGGTGGAACTCGCGGGGGCGTAAATCGCCCCTTCGCGCGGCAGGCCTCGTCACCCTGCTTTCTGCCGCAAACCGGTGCCTGAACGGGCACCGGTTTGAAATTCAAGCGATCCCTCCCAAGGCGGCGCATCCCCCATACAGCCAGCCCTCCATTTGTGTTAGCATCCAGCCTCAATGCCTCGTTTCCCAGCATCGAGATCTATGAGCTATCAGGTTTTGGCGCGCAAATGGCGCCCCCATACGTTTGAACAAGTGGTCGGCCAGCAACATGTGCTGACGGCCCTGACCAATGCCCTGGATCAGGGGCGGCTTCACCATGCCTACCTCCTGAGCGGGACCCGCGGCGTGGGCAAAACCACCATCGCCCGCATTCTGGCCAAGAGCCTTAACTGCGAGCAGGGGATCAGCAGCCATCCGTGCGGTGTGTGCGATACCTGCCGCGAGATCGATCAGGGCAATTTCGTCGATCTGCTGGAAATCGATGCGGCGTCCCGCACCAAGGTGGAAGACACCCGAGAGCTGCTCGACAACGTGCAGTACCGTCCGGCCCGTGGTCGTTTCAAGGTGTACCTCATCGATGAAGTGCACATGCTGTCGCGCCACAGCTTCAATGCGCTGCTCAAAACCCTGGAAGAGCCGCCCCCCTATGTGAAATTCCTGCTGGCCACCACGGATCCGCAGAAGCTCCCCATCACCATCCTCTCGCGCTGCCTGCAGTTTCATCTCAAGAGCCTGGATCAGACCCAGATTGCCAGGCAGCTCGAATGGGTGCTGGACCAGGAGGGCCAACCCTTCGAGCCTCGCGCCCTGCTGGCCCTGGCCAAGGCGGCCGACGGCAGCATGCGCGATGCCCTGAGCCTCACCGATCAGGCGTTGGCCCACGGCAACGGCAGCGTGCGCCTGGAGAGCGTGCTCACCATGCTGGGGACCCTCGATCATCACCACCTGCACCAGTTGCTGGAGGCAGTGCTGCGCCAGGATGCCCCGGCCACCATGGCCAAGATCACCGAGATTGCTACCCTGGGGCCGGATTTCGACCAGCTTCACGCCGAGCTGGAAGCCTTGCTCCATCGGGTGGCCATGGCGCAACTGCTGCCTGCGAGCGTGCAGGAGCAGGGGGCGGATGCCGATGCCTTGCTGCAGCTTGCCGGAGCCATGAGCCCGGAAGAGGTACAGCTCTGCTATCAAATCGTGCTGGGGGGGCGCAAGGATCTGCCCTGGGCCCCTGACGGGCGCACCGCACTGGAGATGACCTGTCTGCGGATGCTGGCCTTCTCGCCCCGGCGCGAGGTGGTCCATCCCGCCAACCTGGCGGCCCAGCCTCTCATGACAGGGCACACCGGCGTGATGGCGGCAGCGAGGGAAAGCGCGCCGCTCCTGCCGGGAAAGCCCCAGGGGGCTGAGCCGGCCCCGGCTGCCAGCGCAGCACCAAAGGCTCCCGCCGCGCCAGCATCGGTCCTTGAGGCCGAGCACGTCGCCACCTCACTCAAGGCGGAGGAGGGCGCAGTGCTGGATCCGCTCTTTGCCGAGCAGGATGAGCTGCTGCGTGAGGCCGAACGGATGGGTTACGAGGCCGTGGTGCCTGCCAGTCCGCCTACAGAGCCTGCCTCTGCGCCGTTGGCGGCGGATGACGCCGGGCAGACGCAGCAGGTTGAGGTCCAAGGGGAAGACGTCGCCATCTCTTCGACCTCCAGCATGCAGAGCCTGCTTGGCAAGCGCAATTTGCTGCGAAGCCGCCTGCGTGGCGAGCAGAGTGCAAACGCCGTGCCCGCCCGGATCACTCCCGTCAAATCGGTGGCCGCGACCAAACCGGCCCCTGCGATGCCTGCCGTCGCGACTTCGCCCCAGGCCGAGGTGCAACCAGCGGCGCGGCCCGAGATGCCGGGGCAGGGACCTGCCTTGCAAACAGGGTATGACGACCTGCCCCCTCTCGATGCCTATGAAGAGGGGGCCAGTGACTACGAAGAGTATCTGAATCAGGGGTTTGACGAGGGGTTTGCCAGTGCCCCGTTGCCCACGCGGGCAGTGACTTCCGCCCAGCCAGCTCCCGCCACCATGGCACCTCCTTCGCAGGAGGATCTGCCGCCTTGGGATCTGGGCGCTGACGCCGGCAGCGCGGATGCGGCGGCACCTGTGGTTGCCGCTATGGTGCCTGCCGCGCCTCCAGTGGCCGCCAGCGAGCCTCAGCCCGCCATTGCGTTGATGGAGACCATCGACTGGGATGCGCTGGAGAGCGACGAACAACCCGAGGAGGAGGGGGAGGTCGCCCGTCTGATCCCCTCGTCCTTGCTGGTCAATTGCGGGGACGCCTGGGCCGAGCTCATCGCCCGCACCGGGGTGGGTGGTCGGCTGCGTCAACTGGCCATCAACGCGGTGATGACCCGGGAAGGCAATCGGGTCTCCCTGCTGCTCAAACCCGAGCAGCGCCATCTGGTGAGCGACAAGGCCCGCGCCGATCTGGCCGAGATCATCGGTCCCGAGCTGGGCGGCCCGGTTCACATCGATGTGACCCTGGGCTCGGATCCCGCGCGGGAGACGCCGCTCGAGATAGAGCATCGTCTCTATCTCGGGGTGCGTGAACAGGTGAGCCGGGATCTGGCGGCGGATCCCAACGTACAATTCTTGCAGCAGCGTTTCGGCGCCGTGCTCCATCCCGAGAGCATCGAACCACTGAGTCGCTGAGTTGCGGTGAAAAAACCGTGCCGGGGCTTGCCCCCGGTTGAAAAGACCTTTGGCTGCCCCCACTTAGGGCAGATGAACCCACAGCCCGGCGCTGGATGCCGGATTTCAAGACGAGAGACGATCTATGTTTGGTAAAGGTGGAATGGGTAACCTGATGAAACAGGCCCAACAGATGCAAGAGCGCATGCAGAAGATGCAAGAGCAGCTGGCCCAGATGGAAGTGGTCGGCGAGGCGGGCGCAGGCATGGTCAAGGTGACCATGGCCGGCAGCCACAGCGTGCGTCGTATCGAGATCGATCCCAGCCTGATGGAAGATGACAAGGAGATGCTGGAAGATCTGGTCGCCGCCGCCGTCAATGACGCCGTGCGCCGCGTGGAAGAGCAGAACAAGGCCAAGATGGGCGAGCTGACCGGCGGCATGCAACTGCCCCCGGGCTTCAAAATGCCCTTCTGAGGATACTGCCCGTATCCGTTTCCCCTCCTCTGTGAAGGGGAAAATGAAAAGGCCAGAGCCAAGCTCTGGCCTTTTGCATGTCAGCACACCCGGGAACGGCCATGCACAGATCATGGCGGGAGCTGCGTACTTGCCTGCCCCAGGGGGGAGAAGCCCTCGACCAGATGATCGATGAGGGCGCGGATGGCAGGCAGCAGACCGCGGCGTGAGGGGAAGACCGCGTGGATCACCTCCTGGCGCGGTGCCCAGTCGGGGAGCAGACGCACCAGCCGGCCATCGGCCAGGGGCTCATCCATCATCATGGTGGGCAGTTGCACGACCCCGAGCCCGTCGATCGCCCCCTGACGCAATGTCTGCATGTCGGTGGTGGCAAAGCGGGGGCTGTGGTGCTGTTTGACTCTGGCCCCATTGGGGCCCAGCAGGGTCCAGTGATGGCCTTCCAGGCTGGCGCCATGACCGAGGCTCGGCCATGACAGCAGATCTGCGGGGGCCCGGGGCATGCCGAGTGACGCGACAAGGGCCGGGCTTGCCACCAGACACTGGGTCGCATAACCCAGCACCCGCATGGCGAGATCGCTGTCCTCCAGGGGCAGTGGTCGCACCCTGAGAGCCATGTCCAACCCCTCCGCGACCAGATCCACCGCCCGGTTGACCCCGACGAGCTGCACCTTGACGCTGGGATGGGCCAGGGCGAAAGAGACCAGCATCCTCCCGACGTGGGCGTGGAGCAGATCGATGGGGCAGGCGATGCGCACCAGACCGCAAGGCTCGCTCTGGGTCGCGGCGATGAGATCCTGCGCCGCATCGGCTTCCACCAGCATGGCCCGGCAACGGGTGTAATAAGCCTGCCCGAGTTCGGTGACGGTGAAGCTGCGGGTGGAACGCTGGATAAGACGCACCCCGAGTCGTTCCTCCAGCATGGCGATGCGGCGGCTGAGCCTGGATTTGGGCATGCCGAGGGCCCTGCCGGCCTGGGCAAAGCCCCCGTGATCCACCACCTGGACATAGAAATAGAGGTCGTTGAGATCCTGTTGCATGGGGTTATCGTTCACAAAATAGGACGCTGATGGCAAATTTTACGTCTACCGGACGCAGCGTTCCAGACTCACAATGCGAGCAACGACACATCCCGTGACGATCACCCAGGAGAGCATCATGAAAAGAGTCATCGGTATTTACAGCGCCCCTCGACAACACTGGGTCGGCGACGGATTCCCGGTTCGCTCGCTGTTCTCGTATCAGACCCATGGCCGCGCCTTGAGCCCCTTCCTGCTGCTGGACAGGGCTGGCCCGGCACATTTCGAGCCCGCCGATCATGCCAGGGGCGTGGGGGAACACCCGCACCGTGGCTTCGAGACGGTCACCATCGTCTATGAAGGGGAGGTTGCCCATCGCGACTCGACCGGCCAGGGGGGGATCATCGGTCCGGGAGACGTGCAGTGGATGACGGCCGCCGCCGGCATCATGCACGACGAATTCCACTCCCAGGGGTTTACCCGTCGTGGTGGCACCCTCGATATGGTGCAGCTGTGGGTCAACCTGCCCGCCAAACACAAGATGTCGACGCCCGGTTATCAGGGCATCACCAGCGACACCATCCCGCAACTGAGCCTCAAGGAGGGCGATGTGCGGGTACGCATCATCGCCGGGAACGATGCCGGGTTGCAACAAGGCGAGGTAGAGGGGCCAGCCCGCACCTTCTCGCCCATGAACATCTGGGATCTGCGGCTCAAGGGCGGGGCCAGCGTGGTGCTGCCGGCGGTAGCGGGATGGAACAGCGCCTTGGTGGTGCTCAAGGGCTCTCTCATTATCAACGGTCAGGAGCGCGCGGGCGAAGCACAACTGGTGCTGCTCGATCCCAACGGTGAGGAGTTCATGCTGGAGGCGGAAGGCGAGGCCAGCTTGTTGCTGCTGAGTGGCGAGCCCATCGATGAACCCATCGTGGGTTATGGCCCCTTTGTCATGAACAGCGAGGCAGAGATCCATCAGGCGATAGATGATTTCAACAGCGGCCGGTTCGCCGTCATCGCCCCCTGAGACAATTCTGATAAAAACAAAGCGCCTGATGGCGCTTTGTTTTTTTATGGGCCCTGGTCAACCGAGCCAGCCGAGGGCCAGCGCCAGCCTGCCGCACAAGGCGGCCAGCAGGATGCCAAGCAGGGTGCGCAGCAGCCAGATCACCACCAGCTGTCCCACGCTCACCGGGATCCGGGTGGCCAGGATGCAGGGGATGGAGGCAGAGAAGAAGAGCACCGAGCTGACCGAAACCACGGCCGCGACATAGCGCACCAGCAGGTCGGCATCCTTGAGCAGGATGGCGGGCAGGAACATCTCGGCCAGACCGGCAGAGAGGGCCTTGGCGGTGGCGAGCGGCTCGCCGAGATCCAGCAGCCAGGTCAGTGGCCAGAGCAGCCAGCCCAGCAGATCGAACAGGGGAGTGTGCTTTGCCAGCAGCAGGCCCAGCAGACCGACGGACAGTATGGTGGGCACCACGGCTGCGGCCATGTGAAGACCGTCCCTGAGGTTGTCCTTCAATTGCCGCAACAGGGGATCGGCCTGGTGGGACTGGGTCAGGCCGCAGGTGAGGGCCGCCTGCCAGCGGCTCATGCCATCCGGTAGCGGCTCGTCGGTCTCCCCATGGTGAGCCAGACGGCTGATGGGAGGAACGCGCGCCAGGATGGCGGTGATGACGAAAGTGATCACCAGGGTGGACCAGAAGTAGAAGTTCCAGTGTCCCATCAGGTTGAGGGTCTTGGCTACGATGATCATGAAGGCGGCCGAGACGGTGGAGAAGCCGGTGGCGATGATGACGGCTTCTCGCACCGTGTACTTGCCCGCGAGGAAGACCCGGTTGGTGATGAGCAGGCCCACCGAGTAGCTGCCGACGAAAGAGGCGACCGCATCGATGGCGGAGTGACCCGGCGTGCGCCACAGGGGGCGCATCACAGGTTGCATCAGTACCCCGATGAATTCCAGCAGGCCGAAACCGAGCAGGAAGGTCAGGGCCATGGCGCCGATAGGCACGATGAGACCCACAGACATGGCCAGTTTATCGAACAGGAAGGGGAGGCGATCCGGGGTCATCAACCAGGCAGGGCCCCAGTCTGTGACATACAAAATGGCCAGGGCCAGCCCGAGCAGCTTGAACAGGCTCAATACCCTGTCGATGGGACGGGCGCGCCAGCGGCCATCCAGCAAGGGGGTGATGGCGCCATAGGCGATGAGCAAGAGAATGAGGGTCAGGGCAAGGGGGCGCTGGGCAATCAGAAAGCCGGCCAGGTGATCCACCACTATGGTGCTGCGCCCGCCAAGCTCGAAGGGCACGAAAAAGATGGCGATGCCAAGCAGGCTGGCCAGCAGCAGCTTGATGCCGGCCCCTGATCCTGCCGGTGCAGTGAGCGTGTGTTCAGGTTCCATTTTCTCTCCTTGTGATCCGCATGGTTCAATCCGTCATTCCGCACCTGATTTTGCTATTTTCAGTGCTTGACGGCGATCGGCCGTTCTGATCTATTACTCTCTTTTGCAGGTAGATCATCATGGCCGCACCCGCTATCTCGATCCGTAACCTCGATCACCTTGGTTTGGTCGCCGCACTCTGCCAGGAACTGGGCATTGCCCGCATGATC
>NZ_PQLN01000049.1:0-36541 GCF_002919855.1 Aeromonas sp. ASNIH8
GCATGGCGCGGGAGGGCAAACTGCCGGTCTCCCTCTCTCGCCTCTCGGCCCGGGGCGCTCCCCTGCATGCCCTTGCCTGGGTGCTCGCCATCTGTTTCGTCTCCATCACCCTGATCCTCTGGCTGCGTCTGCCCCTCGATGCGCTGATCCGCTACGCCAACGGCAACTTCGTGCTGGTCTATCTGCTCTGCATGGCGGCCGGCTGGCGCTTGTTGTCGGGGACCGGCAAGGGGCTGGCGGGCCTCAGCGTGCTGCTCTGTGCCCTGGTGCTGCTGGCCCTCGCCACCCAGGTGCTCTATGCCGTCGTGCTGAGCTTGGGGTATGGCGGCTTCTCCCTGTGGCGGCGCAGACGCCGCCGCTCGGCGTCCGATGAGGGTGTCTGCGCCATCAAGTAACTCCCGAAAAAAAGCCCCGCAGTGCGGCAATGCTGTTCAGATAAGCACTTTTTTGACTGATTATTCATAAATTGGATTTGAGTTGAGGGGGCAAGGCTGTGTCCAGTCGATCTTCCTCCAGCCTTTATCCAGCGGGGCTTGCAATAGAAAGAGGGAGGCATCATGCCTCCCTCGATTTTTTGTCCTGATACTACGTGGACTGGAACTCAAATTCTCTTAAGTGAACAGCATTGGGAATATATCCCGCTTTTTTCATGTCATCGTGATCCGGCGTTAGTCGCAGGCAACCTGCATCACCTTGATGGCCAGGCCACCGCGGGAGGTCTCGCGGTACTTGGAGTCCATGTCCTTGCCGGTGATGTACATGGTCTCGATCACCTTGTCCAGCGACACGCGCGGCTTGGAGGTGCGACGCAGGGCCATGCGGGAGGCGTTGACCGCCTTCATGGCGGCGATGGCGTTGCGCTCGATGCAGGGTACCTGTACCTGGCCGGCCACCGGGTCGCAGGTCAGACCCAGGTTGTGTTCCATGCCGATCTCGGCGGCTTCACAGACGTGCTCGGGGCTGCCGCCCATCAGCTCGGTCAGGCCGGCGGCGGCCATGGAGCAAGAGACGCCCACTTCACCCTGGCAGCCCACTTCGGCCCCGGAGATGGACGCGTTCATCTTGTAGAGCATGCCGACGGCGGCAGCGGCCAGATAAAAGCGGGTGTACTCGTCGCGGCCCACCGGCTGGATGAATTTGTCGTAGTAGGCCAGCACCGCCGGGATGATGCCGGCGGCGCCGTTGGTCGGTGCGGTGACGACGCGGCCACCGGCGGCGTTCTCTTCACTCACCGCCAGGGCGAACATGTTGACCCAGTCCACGATGTTCATGGGATCATTGGAGAGGTTCTCGTTGGTGGTCAGCTGGCGGTAGAGCGGCGCGGCGCGGCGCGGTACGCGCAGCGGGCCGGAGAGGACGCCCTCGGTGCGGCAGCCGCGCTCGATCCCTTCCCGCATGGTGGTCCAGATCTTGCCAAGCTTCTTGTAGATCTCTTCCGGGGTGTTGAAGCACTTCTCGTTTTCCATCATCAGGGCGGAGATGGAGAGACCGCTCTGGCTGCAGTGGGCGATGAGCTCGGCGGCACTCTTGAAGGGATAGCTGACGGACATGTCGCCGCTGTCACCCTTGCCAAAGTTCTCTTCGTCGACGATGAAGCCACCGCCGATGGAGTAGTAGGTCTTGCTGTAGACGGCGTCATCTTCGATGAAGGCAGTCAGCCTCATGCCGTTTTCGTGCAGGGGCAGGGCCTCGTCATGGAAGATCATGGCGCCCTTGGGGAAGCTGACGGTGTGGCAGTGCAGGCCGATGGGCAGACGACCGGTCTGCTCCACGCGGGAGATGAATTCGGGGATGGCGTCGATGTCGACGTTCTCCGGCAGGTTGCCCGCCAGACCCATGATGATGGCGGTATCCGTGTGGTGGCCTTTGCCGGTCCAGGAGAGTGAGCCATAGACATCGACCTGGATCCGGGTGATGTCACGGATCTTGCCGCCAGCACGCAGTTCATCCACGAACTGTTTGGCTGCCTTCATGGGGCCGACAGTGTGGGAAGAGGAGGGGCCAACACCGATTTTGAAGATATCAAAAACGCTGATCATGTAACAATTACCTCAGGGTAGAAGGGGGCGCCATGCCCACTCGCAGAAAAGGGATCCATGGGACGGGTCTGTCGTCACAAAGGCCAGGGAACCGGATAACCACAGTGTAACGGTTCAATGCCTAAAAAAAGTTGAAACAGATCTATTTTTGTTGAATTCGTGGCGCGAGTATAAAATTTATTTTGATGGTTATCCATTTTGTTAAGCGCCAGACAAACGTTTTGCAAAAAAATACCCGGCGATGCCGGGTATTCGAGTGCCATATGCGGCTTTATCACAGAGGCTTAACACTCGGTGATGTTGACGGCAAGGCCGCCCCGGGCGGTCTCCTTGTACTTGGTCTTCATGTCGTTGCCGGTTTCCCACATGGTTCTGATCACCTTGTCCAGCGACACCTTGTGCTCGCCGGTACCGCGCAGGGCGAGGCGGGCGGCATTGATCGCCTTGACTGCGCCCATGGCGTTGCGCTCGATGCAGGGCACCTGCACCAGACCACCGACGGGATCGCAGGTCAGCCCGAGATTGTGCTCCATGCCGATTTCGGCGGCGTTCTCGACGATGGCGGGGCTGGCGCCCAGCAGCTCGGCCAGGGCACCAGCGGCCATGGAGCAGGCCACGCCGACCTCGCCCTGACAGCCGACCTCGGCCCCCGAGAGGGAGGCATTCTTCTTGTAGAGGATGCCGATGGCGGCGGCAGTGAGGAAGTACTGCATCAGCAGCTCGTCATCCACCTTGCGCACGAAGCGATCGTAATAGTGCAACACCGCGGGGATGATGCCGGCGGCACCGTTGGTCGGCGCCGTCACCACGCGGCCCCCGGCGGCGTTCTCCTCGTTGACGGCCAGCGCAAAGAGATCCACCCACTCCATCACCATCAGCGGATCCTTGTTGAAATTGGTCTCGCCACAGAGCTGGCGATAGAGGGCGGGAGCCCGGCGCTTGACCTTGAGACCGCCTGGCAGCACCCCCTCGCTCTTGCAGCCACGCTCGACACAGCCCTGCATGGCCTGCCAGATCTTGCGAAGCCCGGCCTTGATCTCCGCTTCCGAGCGAAACACCTTCTCGTTGGCCAGCATCAGCCCCGAGATGGAGAGGCCGCTCTCCTGGCACTGGGCCAGCAGTTCGGCGCCGCTCTCGAAGGGATAGGGGATGGGGTGGGCGGCATCGAAGCGGGCCGCCTCTTCCCGGGCGTTGGCGAAGTGACTCTCCTCGATGATGAAACCGCCCCCGATGGAGTAGTAGGTCTGCTCGAACACAAGGGTGTCACCCTCATAGGCGCGTAATGTCATGCCGTTGGAGTGGGCGGGAAGGGTCTTGCGCCGGTTGAAGAGGATGGCGCCGATGCGGGGAAATTCGCTGGGTTGCTCGCCGCCCAGGCAGAGGGTCTGGGTCTGCTCTACCTGGGCGAGGAAGGCGGGAATGGCCTCGATGTCCACGGATTCGGGTTCAAATCCGGCCAGTCCCAGGATGATGGCCTTGCCGGTGCCGTGCCCCTTGCCGGTCTGGCCCAGTGAGCCGTAGCACTCGACAACGACGCGTCTGGTACGGGAGAGGAGTGCGTTCGCTTTGAGGGTCTGGATGAAGGCGCAGGCGGCCCGCATCGGTCCCACGGTATGGGAGGAGGAGGGGCCTATCCCGATGGAAAACATGTCGAAGACACTGATCATGACGTACTCCAATTATGGATTTCGTCTAAACATTGTAAATTTTTTGTAGTCGTTGAAAAGGGGGGAGATAGCGGGGTGTGATGGCGGTAGGGAAATGGGCGTGGGAGAGGCGCGCCATGGGGGAGCCGCTCGGCATCCCATGGCGCCCGTGATACATCAGTCGAGGAACTCGCACAGATAGGCGGAGGCGATCTTCACTTCCAGCTTGAAGGAGGAGTGACCGGCCACATCGAAGGATTCCCCCTGCTGGTAGGTGTGCCACTCATCTTCGTCGGCCAGCTGGATGGTGAGGGCGCCCTTGATCACCGTCATGCGCTCCGGGGCGGCGGTATTGAACAGGTACTCGCCCGCTTCCATCACACCAACGGTAGCTTTCTCACCTTTTTGCTCGAAACCGATGGATTTAACATTTCCGTCAAAATACTCGTTAACTTTCAGCATCTTTTCTTCCCTGTATGCACGTTTGCAGAGCCAACGTAGCACACTGTTTTGGATGTTGTCATGGTAAAAGGAGCAAAAACAGCCGTGTCTCTTTTGAGGCTTTACTTTCTCATAAAGTTATCAATGCATTTCGTTAACGGGTTCTGATGTAAAACGGGGTGCAAATATGAGATAAAGCGCACCGCCAGAGCAATGGAGAGGATTTGACGCTCTGGGTGGTCATTTACGCTGTAAAAGTGTGAGTAATTGCTAAATAAAGGAACATTCTGTGTTAACAAAAGGATTAATCAAAAACATCGGCTTCCAGGTAGTGGTGGCCATGGTGCTGGGCGCGCTGGTCGGGGCGCTCATGGGAGAGCAAGCCACAGTGTTTGCGCCGCTTGGCACCCTGTTTATCCAGCTGATCAAGATGCTGGTGATTCCGCTGGTGGCGGTGGCCATCCTGTCCGGGGCCGCCAACCTGGGGGCCAGCCCCGCTGCTGGCAAGATTGGCGTCACCACGCTCGCCTTCTTCCTCGGCACCTCCGCACTGGCGGTGTTCCTGGCGCTGGTGATGGGTCAGGTGTTCAAACCTGGTGTGGGCGTTGACTTTGGCGCCACTGCGGCCATGTTCTCCGGCGACTACGCCGACAAGGGTGCACTGCCCGATGCGGTGGCCACCCTGCTTGGCATGATCCCGACCAACGTGTTCAGCGCCTTGAACGAGGCCAACATCCTGCAGATCCTGGTGTTCTGCATGTTCCTCGGCATCGCCCTGGCCAAGCAGCCCCGTGAGCGCGCCAAGCCGCTGGTAGACGGGCTCAACACCCTGGTGGACGCTTTCGTCTGGATGATCAACAAGGTGATGTTTCGGATCCCATACAAAGGGTCTTTAATGAGTCCCATTTAGTAAACCTTTATTATCTTTGGCCGTTTTTTACCTACGAAATGTAGTTTGATAAATAGACGTTTACCTTCGGATAACGGTTTTCCAGTAGAGAAATAGCTTTCGTCAGTAAAATGAAGAGTCATGCTGTCATAAGCTTCTATCTTTCTACCTGCCGACAAGTCTTGTGACATAGATATCGTGTCTGCTTTCTTAAAGGGCCAAATGCCTTGATGCCACTCTAAAACCCAATGCTCAATTGTGATCGGCCTGTTATTCAGATTTCTTATGTAGATTTCATTCCCTTCAGTTATTGAGCTGGTCAGATTGTAAGACGTCTCAACCCTAAAGTGATTTTGACGAACCTCCCAGATTTTTAAGCAAGCCAAACCCGTTGATATAAGTGCTCCCCATACAGCAAGAATGGCGGTAAGTAAGTCCATTTAAGTTCCTTTACAAGGTTGTCTATTGGCCATGCTAACATCAATTTTTCATATTCATCAATGAGTTAGTTTGTAGTAGAAAATAACAAGCATTGTGATGCTGATCGCCCCCATCGGCGTCTTCGGCCTGATGGCCGACGCCATCGGCACCTACGGCTTCGACGTGCTGACCCTGGTGCTCAAGCTGTTCGTCGTCTATGTCGCCGCCATCCTCATCTTCGGCTTCGTGGTCTATCCGCTGCTGATCGCGTTCTTCTCCAACACGCCGGTACGCAAGTACTTCTCCGCGATGAAGAAACCGCAGATCGTGGCCTTCTCCACCGCCTCTTCCATGGCGACCCTGCCGGTCAACATGGAGACCTGCGAGCGCGATCTGAAGGTGACCAACGCCACCGCTTCCTTCGTGCTGCCGCTGGGTGCCACCATCAACATGAGCGGCAATGCCATCTATTACGGCCTGGTCGCCATCTTCTTCGCCCAGGTCTACAACATCGATCTTTCCATGGGTGCCTGGGCGGCGATCATCGTCACCTCCACCCTGGGTGCCATCGGTCAGGCCGGTGTACCGGGCCCGAGCTTCCTGGTGGTTGCCGTGCTGCTGGCGGCCGGGATTCCCATCGAGGGTCTGCCGCTGCTGTTCGCGCTGGATCGTCTGTTCGACATGATCCGCACCGCGCTGAACATCACCGGCGATGCGGCCTGTGCCATCATCGTCGATCGCTACAGCCCGGATTACGATCCGAACCGCTGGAGCAAGGAGGCCTGATATCGGGTCGTCCACCGTGCATGACAAGAGGGAGGCTTCAAGCCTCCCTCTTTCATTTGTGTCTATTTGCTGGCGGTGATCCCCGTTTGCCTCACCCGTCTGCGTGACTCAGGGGGAGAGGTGTGCCAGGGCCTGGCGGCAGCGCTGTTCGGCCGCCTCCAGCTCCAGCAGGACCATCTGGATATCTTCCAGCTGTTGCTGCAGGGTCTCCCGCTTGTCGGCCACCAGCCCCAGCATGGTCTGCAACTGGGAGCGGCTGCTCTTGTCCGCATCGTAGAGATCGAACAGCTCCCGGATCTCTGCGAGGCTGAAGCCCAGACGCTTGCCACGCAGGGTCAGCTTGAGCCGCACCCTGTCCTGACGGCTGTAGATCCTGTGCTGTCCCTGGCGGGTGGGGTTGAGCAGGCCCTGATCCTCGTAGAAGCGGATGCTGCGGGTGGTCACATCGAACTCGCGAGCCAGTTCGCTGATGCTGAAGGTGCGGGTGTCGTCCCTGGATTTGGTCATGGGGCTGTCTTGGCTGCCATCTGGTTGTCAATGCAGGCTGGCACCTTACCCAAACGTCAACTTCCCCGCAAGTCTTGTTCCCGTCGCGGCCGCGACATATGTTATCCCGATGTAACAAGGAGAGTGCTATCGATGGATATCGTGATTGTGGCGGCCAAACGTACCCCCATGGGGGCCTTCCAGGGGGCCCTGAGCGGGCTCGGTGCCCCCGAGCTTGGCGCTTGCGCCATCCGCGCCGCGCTGGCGCAGGCCGGGATGACGGGGGAGCAGGTCAATGAGGTCTATATGGGGAACGTGTTGAGCGCAGGGGTCGGCCAGGCGCCAGCCCGTCAGGCGGCGCTCAAGGGGGGGCTGCCGGACAGCGTGCCCTGCACCACCATCAACAAGGTGTGCGGCTCCGGCATGAAGGCGGTGATGCTGGCGGCGGACAGCCTGCGCCTGGGGGAGGCCGAGGTCGTGGTGGCGGGGGGCATGGAGAGCATGAGCCGCGCACCCTATCTGCTGGACAAGGCGCGCAGCGGTTTTCGCATGGGGCACCAGAGCGTGCTCGATCACATGTTCCTGGACGGCTTGCAGGATGCCTACGAAGGCTATCTGATGGGTCATTACGCCCAGTTGAGTGCCGATCGCAGCGGACTGACCCGGGCCGACATGGATGCCTTTGCCATCGCCTCCCTGGAGCGGGCGTTGACGGCGCAGCGCAGCGGTGCCTTTGCCGCGGAACTGGCTCCCGTCATGACCGCTGACCACACCCTGCTGCTGGCCGAGGATGAGCAACCGGGCAAGGCCAGGCCCGACAAGATCCCCGGCTTCAAGCCGGCCTTCAGCAAGCACGGTACCATCACGGCGGCCAATGCCAGCTCCATCTCGGACGGGGCGGCAGTCCTGGTAGTGATGCGGGGCGAGAGCGCTGCCCGGCTCGGATTGCCGGTGCTGGCCAGGGTAGTGGGTTACCAGAGTCACGCCGCCTTGCCGGCGGAGTTTACCAGTGCCCCCGTCGGCGCCATCGACAAGTTGCTGGCCCGGGTGGGCTGGTCGGTGGAGGAGGTGGACCTGTTCGAGGTGAACGAGGCATTCGCCATGGTGAGCATGCTGGCGATGGCCGGGTGCGGCATTCCCCATCACAAGTTGAACGTGAACGGCGGGGCCTGTGCGCTGGGGCACCCTCTTGGCGCCAGTGGCGCCCGCATCCTGGTGACCCTGATCCATGCCCTGCGTGCCCGCGGGCTCAGGCGAGGGGTGGCGAGCCTGTGCATCGGGGGAGGGGAGGCAACGGCCATCGCCATCGAGGCAGGCTGAATGCGTGGGTGAGATTGCTGCGGGTTGATGACATGACAACGTCCCTTCAAGAGGGACGTTGTCATGTCTGGCGGGAGTGGACCGGTTACTCTTCCATGGCCTGAAGCTGCTGGTTGACCCAGGCGGTGGCGCTCAGATAGAGGTGGCTGACCTTCTCTTCGTTGAGGCCGAGCCGGACGGTGTTGGCGGCGACCCGCTGCCAGTCGGCTTTCTCGAAATCTTCACAGAACGCCAGGTAGAACCCGAGCTTGCCCTTGCGGGTGAGCAGGGCGGCACGAATGTCGTCGGTCAGGGGAATGGAGCCGAGCAGCTGATCCAGCGGTTCTCCCATGAGCACGTCCAGCAGGGAGAAGAGGCCGGTGACAAAGGCTTGCTGTGCCTGCTCTGCGGGCGCATGGGTCTGGGCCAGCAGTTCGCAGAACCGGGCTCGGATGAGGGACATCTGATGGAGCTCGGCGCTCTTTTCACTCCCCGCACTGGTGGCGGCGATCAGGGCGACGAAGCGCTTGAGCTGGGCGTGCCCCAGGGAACTTGCGGCCTGGCGAAACGAGGCGATGGGTTGGGGGAAGCGCTTGAGGTGGTTGATGTAGCGCAACAGCTTGAGGGAGAGGGTGAGATCCTGGTTGAGCAGTTGCCCAATCTTGTCCAGATCCGGTTCGGTCTGATTGACCACCTCGAGCAGCTGCATCACCACCAGCTGGGCCGGCGGTATGGTGGGCTGTTGCACCATCTGGGGGCGGCTGAAGAAAAATCCCTGGAACAGGGTGACGCCGAGCTGCTTCATCCGCTCGAACTCGGCCTGATCCTCGACTTTCTCGGCCAGATAGGTGAGGGGCAGGTGGCGATGATTCGCCATGAAGTGCTCGATGCAGGGTTGCGGCGTGCTGCGCAGGTCGAACTTGATGATATGGATGTAGGGGAGGAACCTGTCCCAGTCTGAGACCATGGTGAAGTCATCCAGCGCTAACCGATAGCCCAGCCCATAGAGCTGGATCACTTTCTCCAGCAGCGCATCGTCGGGCTCGGCATCCTCCAGGATCTCGATCACCACCTTGTCACGGGGGAGGCATTCGGCCAATCCGTCCAGCAACAGGGAGTGGGGGAAATTGATGTAGCAGGGGTGATCCCCGATGAGCTGATCGATGTTCTGCTGCAAGAACTGCTCGGCAACCAGCCTGGAAGTGGCCTGCTGTGCGGAGACGGAGGGAAATACATTGTCCAGGCTGTCGCGAAACAGCAGCTCATAGGCTTGGGTGTTCAACTCCCGATCCAGAATGGGCTGCCTTGCTACATAGGAATACATGCATCTCTCCACCATGGTTACAGGCTTGATTCTATGGTGAAGCGGATCACTATGCCAGTGCCGACCGGTCGGGAAGGTCAACAACTGGCATACTATTTGTCAGGAAACCCGGGGTGTCAGAACAGGTAGTTGAGCTGCAGGCCGGCGAGCCAAGCATCCCCTTCCGAGGTGCCATTGAAGGTGGAGGTGGTCTGGGGGATGCCGGGCCTGAGCTGCATGGTTTCGCTCACGTCCACCTTCTTTCCGTCGATCAGAGTCAGCCCCAGATCCAGCGAGAGGTGGCGGTCAATCTGATAGCCCACGCCGGCGCTGTACCAGACCCGATCCGAGTCGGGGATGGAGATGGTGCGGCGATCCGCCGGGACCGGGCTGCGGTCGTAGGCGATACCGGAGCGCAATTGCCACTGGGGGGCCAGCTGGTAGGTCATCCCCAGGGCATAGCGCCAACTGTCTTCCCAGTGCTCCTCCTTGATATGCATGGTGCCGTGGTGGTCGAGCTCGGATTCGAGCTGCACGAATTTGCTCCAGTTGGTCCAGTTGATGCTCGAATGCAGCGCCAGGGCCGGGGTGAGTTGATGGAACAGAGCCAGCTCGGCGGTGGCGGGCAAGGGCAGATCCAGGCTGCCAGTATCGGTGAAGGGCTGGCCCTTCTGATCGATGCCGATGGCGTCACCGGAGAGGGTCAGGGTGATGTCGTGGCGATAGGAGAGACCGATGCGGGTTGCCTGCGACAACTCAAGCAGGGTGCCCAGGTTCCAGCCCATGGCCCAGCCATCCCCCTTCAGGTGCTTGGCTATCTGGTTGTTGGAGGGGAAAGTGCCGCCCACTTCCCCTTCCCCCTGAATGGCGGAGAGACCGGCCCCGACGGACCAGACGCGGTTGATGCGATAGGCCAGGGAGGCCCCCAGATCCACTGTCTTGATGTCGGAGACGTTGCCGAAGTGACCGGCGTTGTAGTTGTCCGGCATCTTGACCCCGAGTCCGTAATAGGAGGCGGCGGCAAGCCCGAGGCGCCATTGCTTGTTGAGGGGCACGATGAGATAGGCGTTGGGCACCCAGGCGTCACCCGCAATGTCGTGGGCTCCGGCATCCAGACTGACCGGCCCCTTGGGGGTCGGCACCCGGGTGGTGCCCTCGATGTTGACGTCGGGGTGCACATAGATGAAGCCACCGGAGAAGGCCAGGGTATCGAAACGGGTCATGGCGGCGGCGTTGCGGGAGAGCACGCTGGCATTGTCGGCGATGGCGGCTTCGCCGGCGAAGGCGCGGCCCATGCCGGTGGCGGATTGCTCGGCCAGCTGAAAACCTGCCGCCTGGGCCTGGCTCGACAGCACCAGCAGGGCGATGAGAGACGGCTTCATGATGGAGTGCATTGCATTATCCTTGAAAATGAACCTGGAGTTCGAACGTTCTTATGGTTGGAGGCAGGATTTTATATGGTATGACCAGTAAGGCAACGGGCGTGGGGGTGAGCGGATGAAAACGGGATTAAATGCTGGGGGATGTGCTGCTAATAGCTTGATAAAAAAAGAAAAGCGTACAGTTGTTTACTACAGGTGTACGCTGAAACAGGAATTCGGAATAAAAAAAGAGCGCCCGCAGGCGCTCTGGTCAATTTGCTGATTATCAGAATTTCATGTTGAACTGAGCGGAAGCGAGGAAGGCGTTGCCGTGGGAGGTGCCTTTCCAGCGCAGTCCGTCATCATGGCTACGCAGTCCTTCGTTTACGTCTACTTCTTTGCCGTCCAGATAGGCCATGCCGAAGTCGACGCTCATGTCCTTGTCGATGTGGTAGGTGGCGCCGGCGCTATACCATACGCGGTCGGAATCCGGAATGCTCAGGCTGCGATATTCCGGCTCGATCGGGGTGTTGTCGTAGGCAAAGCCGATACGGGCTTCCCAGGACGGGTTGACGTACCAGGTACCGCCCAGAGAGTAACGGGTGGAGTCCTTGAACTTTTCCGGTTTATTGAGGCATACACCTGGTTGGCCAGGCATATTACATCCTGAACTTGTTGCTTTCAGCTCCTGAAAGGCGCTCCAGTCGGTCCAGTTGACGGAATAGTGCACGGCAAACTGCTGGTTCAGACGGTGATAGCCGGCGAATTCGGCCTGGGCTGGCAGATCCAGTTTCAGGTTGCCATCGACGACGCGGTTGCCGGAGGTGGCACCCTGGAAGTCGCCGTCAAAGCTCAAGTCGACCTGGGAGCGGTAGGTCAGGGCGAGGCGGTTGTTTTCGTTTATCTCGTACAGGGTGCCGACGTTCCAGCCAAAGCCCCAGGTGTCGCCCTTCAGGTGAGCCAGACGGGTATCGGAGTTGGCACCCGGAATGGCAGCGGAGAGCGCACCGGCATAACGGTTCAGCTCGGCGGCGGCGTAGACGGCATTGATGCCGGCACCGACGCTGAAGCTGGAGTTGATGCGATAGGCGATGTTGGGGTTGATGTTGAAGGTCAGCAGCTCGGTGTCACCGGCGCCGGCACCGGCCGCGAAGGTCTTGGAATATTCGGTGGAGAGGCCGTAGTTGGAGAAGAGGCCGATCCCCCAGGCCCACTGATCGTTCAGGGGCTGGATGAAGTAGGTGGCCGGCACGAAGGCATCGGGGGCGATGTCGCTCTCGCTGGACGGAGCCAGCTTGGTTGGGCCGGCATAGATGTCGCCAGCCACGTCCACGTCGGGCTTGATATAGGTGCCGGATACAGACAGTGCCATCTTGTCGAAGGTGATCATGGCCGCCGGGTTGCGGGACAGCACGGCCGCGTTGTCGGCGATGGCTGCTTCACCTGCGTAGGCGCGCCCCAGACCGGAGGCCGAGTGCTCGTTCAGCTGGAACGCGGCGGCGAAGGTCTGGGTGCTGGCCAGGGTCACGGCCGCAGCGATCAGGCTTTTCTTGAAAAAGGCAGTTGTCATAGTGTTCTCTCTTTGTAAGCAGATTTTCTGTCGACATCGCGGCTCTTTGGCGGCTATTGACGACATGATCTGTTGTTATGTCAGCTTCTTCCCATTCATTGCTGGCGTGATTCTATGGATCTGGTAGGAGGTAAGAAATCAGACCAGTGACAGCAGAATACATAAAAGTTTCCATTGTGTTAATCATTTGTTTTAACTTGCCGTTTTATTAGGCTGATTTATCTATTATTGGATAAATAAAGCACAAATGGTGCCATTTGCGTCATTTAAAATAAATGGTAGAAATGTGACTTCGCGCAGGCAATAGGCGGGAACATGCGGGGATGTGGGGATGAACAGGCAGACAATGAGGATGTCTGCCTGTGATGTGGCTGAGGCGGAGGACGAGTCAGCCTGGGTCAAGGTCTGTTAAATGGACCAGTGCAGACGTGACTCAAGCTGGCGGGCAACCGGGGCGAGGGGCTCCTGCATGTCTCCGATGAGCACCATGTTGGCCCCCTTGAGCGGCAGTATCTCCCCCTTGAGGGTCCCGTCTGCAAAATCGGACTGGATCGTCAATGGCAGGTGCTTGGGGACGAGGAACAGGGTGACCGGTCCCATCTTGCCCTGCAGCACCATGTGCAGGGCCGGTCCCTGGTAGAAGGCGCAGTGGTTGACATAGGTTACCTTCATGCCCGGCATCTCGCTCAGGGTGGCGCCATATTTCTCCATTTTCGCGTTGATGGTGTGCAGGCTGACCCGCTCATCCACCGCATGAATGAAGGGCTCTTCCCCATAAACGTGGGACATGGCGACCTGAGCCAGCGACAGGGTGTCCGGTGCCACAGGCCAGCTGATCCAGCGGGTGCTCATGCCGAGCAGGAAGGCGACCGAGGCCGCGATGGCCAGAGCGCGCCATTGCGTGCGTGCAGGAGTGACGGGCAGCGGGACCACCTGCTCCTCTTCGGCTGCCATCGCCTGCCTGAGCAGGATCCGCTCCGCAAGACCGGCCGGTACGTCCACTTCCAGAGTGCTGCGCACCTGGCGCTCGAGCTGCTGCATCTCGTCCAGATGCTTGCGATTGGCCGGTGACGCCTCGGCGGCTTTCAAGAAGGCGGGATCCCTGTCCGAGGGGTGAGTGATGGCCCGGCGGCGAAATTCAAGCTCATCCATTGGTGTGTCCTCTCTGTTGTTTCGCAGACTCCATGGCCTCTTTTATCTGGTTGCGGGCGCGAAACAGCCTTGTCATGACGGTGTTCTTGTTCAGGCCGAGTTGCTCGGCGATCTCCTCCCCGCTGAATCCCCCCAGAACCTGCAGCAGCAGCGGCTCCTGATACTCGGCAGGCAGGCGGGCGATGTGGCGCCTGAGCCATTCGTGCTCCATCTCCTGCTCGCTTGGCAGGACACCCTGATCCCGCAGGGGGTGCTCGTCGAGGTTGACGAGATCGAACTGCTTTCGCTCAAAGCGGCGGGCATTCTCCCGCCGCAATATGGTGATGAGCCACGCCTTGGCAGCCTTGTCGTCCAGCAGGGTATCTATCGCCTTCCAGGCGCGCAGGAAAGTCTCCTGCACCAGATCCTCGGCGATTTGCGGATCCCGGCACAGCCAGTAGGCGTAGCGGTAGATGTCCCCGTGCAGGGCGTGCACCAGGGCTTCGTACTTGGTTTGTTTGTCTGCCATCTCCCCATAGACCGGAGAAGCGCAGGGATCCTTTCCCGTGTCGGCCCTTTTTCTTCTGAAAAAACCTAACGCCATAAAGGGGTGTCCTGTTTCATGAGGGGCGCATCATGCACGCATCCACGCCAGTATTCGAAGACCATAGGCTATCGCAAAGCTCTCCCAGGTGCACAACTCCCTGGCGAGCGCCTGTCTGGGCAGGTGTTCGCCAGGGACTCGCTTGGGGGAAAAACAGGCCCGATCCAGGTCGTCCAGCAGCGCCCCCATGGCGGGGTCGCGGTGACAGGGCAGCCTGGCCAGATGAAGACAGGGGGCGTCCCAGCGCAGGACGGCCCAGGTCAGCAGGGTTTCCCTGGCCTCGTCAGGAGAGCCCGTGGCGAGGGCCCGTTGCAGGCGATAGAAGGCGCGCCAGCGCGGCCAGCGGCGCATGAATGCCCGCAGCAGGATGGCCAGGAGCACCCAATAGAGATACTGGACCCCTGGTGCGGGGGAGGCGGGAGTGGCGCTCTCCCTTGCCGTGAACACCAGAGAATGTGCGGGCAGGCGCGCCTCCTCGATGCGACCGCTCTGGGTGTTGAACCAGCGCAGGGTCTGGGGGGGCAGCACATAGCGCCCCGCCTCGTCGGCGGTCAGGGCCTGGCGCCACTGGCGCTCGAAGCGAAGCGCCCCCTCGGCCACGAATCGCTCCTGTTGCTGCTCGCCGTCCGGCTTCATGGAGAGGCCGGCGGGCAGGGGCGGGGCCGGCAAGAGGGGCAGGCGGTTGCCATCCCCCCCTTCCATTACCAGGGTGAGGGTGCGGATCACCGGCTCACCCACCCTGGCCTGCGCCGGGCTGAACTGCTGGCGCAGCACCAGGCTGCTCGCCACCGGCTCCAGGGGGGCCTTGTCCACCTTGATGAAGAGGGTCGCCGCCCTGGCGGACAGCGGATCCCCCGCGTTGCCCGGCGCGGTCGCACCGGCCGCGTTCTGGTGCGGCAACCGCCCCTGAAAGCGGGGGGATTCGACGGGATGGAGTCCGGGCCCTTTGGCCTGCAGCAGCCATTTTCGCGTGAGACGCCCGGGCAGGCCGGGGCTGGCGGGAGAGTCCCAGCGATCCTCGCCGAGGCGGCGAATGGTAAAGGCCGGGGTGATGGGCTCACCGAGGTTGGGAGCCTCCAAGTTGGCAGGCAGCCAGAGGGTCAGCTCATAGATGAAGGGCTGGCCGGGGTAGAGATTCCCCTCATGGAGCACCCGGGCCTGCAGCTCGACCGGAGAGAATACCGGACCTTGTGCCGGCATCAGGGTGCCGTCCAGGGAACGTGTCGGTACCGCCAGGGAGGGGGTGAGATCGGCGCCAAGGGGCAGGGAGGGCACCTGGCGCGGGCTGGTATCGAGCAGGTGCAAGGGGATCTGCCAGCGGGTCAGGCTGCGGCTCTGGGCACTGACCCGCTGGATACTGACCCGCCCGACCGCAAACTGGCGCAGCAGCGGTTGCAGGTTGAGATCCTCATCGCGGTGCAGCCCGTCGGCCTCGATGACGAGCAGCCAGTCGCGCTCGCTCGCCCCCGGCAACAGTTCGGCCTCGACAGGAGCGGCCTGCACCCGCATGGCGCACAGGGCGAGCAGAAGCCAGCAGCCGATCCGGGGGGAGAGCAAGCGCAGCACGAGGATCACCAGGGCTCCTCCACCTTGATCAGGGGGCGGCGCAGGGCCTCCTTGCGAAGGCGCTGCTCCAGCAGCAGCACGGGGGGCGCCGGGGGGCGAGGAGCCTCTGAGGCGCGGGCTGGGTCGGGAGTGTCGGCCTGCTCCGGGGCATTTGCCGAGGGCGTTGTCTGCGGCGGGTTGGCCCGTAGCAGGGCCAGGTTGTGCAAGGCATCCCTGTGCCCAGGTTCAAGGCGAAGGGCGCTCAGATAGGCCTGCTCCGCGGCGGCAAGATCCCCGAGCCAGACCAGGGCATTGCCCCTGTTGTAGTGGGCAGTGGCGCTGTTTGCCCTGCCATAGGCGGCGACGGCCCTGGCGTAATCCCCGGCTCTATACCAGGCGTTGCCTTGCCAGACCGGATCCTGGAAGGCGTTGGCCGCTTCCCGATAGTGTCCCTGGCGATAAGCCTGCCAGCCTGCTTCATCTTGTCGGGAGGCCGCCTGCAGGGAAGGGGGCGCGACGCCAATGACGAGGATCACCAGCAGCCAGTGGGCGCCGATCCGTGCCAGCAGCGCCAGGGGGAGCAAGGGGATGAGCAGCCAGGGGCCGAGATCCCGGGATTGCCCCTGCGTCAGGGTCTGGCCCATGGGCAGGGGGGCAAAGCGGGGCAGGCCGGAATCAAGCCAGGCCAGCCTGCCTCCGGTACTGGCGGCAAGGGCGGTCATGGCCTCCTCTTCGGGCGCCGGCAAGGTGTGGCCGACCGGGCTGCCGAGCTGCCAGCGCTCGGCAGCCACGCCGGGCAACCGGGTCTCCTTGCCCCCGCTGGCCAGCAAGATGTCGAGCCGCGGGGCCGAGCCTGCCTTGCAGAACAGGTCGTTGAGGCAGGGCCAGAGGGCGGCGATGCGATCGCGCGCTGTCCCGGAGAGGCCGTCGGTCACGAGCAGTAGACGGGCGGACTGGCCCGGCGGGATCAGGGTGAGGGCCAGGGCCACGGCGCGCTCGGGGGCGCTGCCCTGGACAGGCATGATGGCCGGGCGCAGGTCCGGCAGCAGCAGGGCGATGGCCTGATGATCCCGGGTGGGAGGCATGGCGAGGTAGGCATCCCCGGCAAATAGAATGAGGGCGATGGGATGGGCCGCGTCCTGCCGCGCTATGTCGGCCAGCATCTCCTGCAATCCCAGCCTCACCCGGGTTGCCCGGTCCGGCGCCAGATCCTGCGCCAGCATGGAGTCGGAGAGATCCAGCAGCCAGATATCGAGGGCCGGGCTCGGCATGGGGAGACTCTGTTGGCGCAGGGCGGGGCCCGAGAGCGCCAGGATCACCGGCAGACAGGCAAGCCAGCGCCAGGGGATGGCCCGATGGCGGCTCGGCAGCAGATAGGCCTGCATGGCCGGGGAGAGCAAGCCGGGATCGCGGCGGTGGCGCCACCCCTGCCACAGCCAGGGGATCAGGGCCAGCAACCAGAGGGGGCGCAGCAAGGTCAGCTCCATGGTGCCACCGTCATGACCAGCCTACTCATGGGATGGCCTGTGTGACAGGGGGATGCGCCAGCGGGCTGGCCAGCAGAGCAGCAGCCAGGCCAGGGCCAGTGGCCAGGGGTAGAGCTCCTGGTGAGGCCGGGAGAGGGTCTGGGGCCGGGCGAGGGGCTCCAGGGTGTCGATGGCCTGGTTGATGGCGGCGAGATCGCCCCGGTTGCGGGCGCGAAAATAGCGGCCTCCTCCCAGTGTCGCCAGCTGCTGCAACAGGGCTTCATCCAGTTCGGCACTGGGATCGGCATCCCCTGCGGGCGCGGCGAAGGTGTCGGGGTCGGCGCCCACCCCCAGGGTATAGAGACGGAAGCCTGCTTTGGCGGCGAGCCGGGCCTCGGTCAGGGGATCCGCATTGCCCGAGGTATTGCGCCCGTCCGTCACCAGCAGCAGGGCGGTGGGGCGGGTGGGGTCGGCGTGCTGGCGTGCCAGCAGGATGGCTTCCCCCAGGGCCGTGGTGCGCCCCACCAGATCGAAATCGAGCTCCCTGGCCAGGGTGAGCAGGGCCCCGGTCTCCTGGGTGAGGGGGGAGAGCAGATAGGCGTGATCGGCAAAGACGACGAGGGCGATGCGATCCCCCGGGCGGGAGGCGACAAGGTTGCTTATCTGCTGGCGCACCGCGGCAAGCCTGTCCGTTTGCTCTCCGTCATCCAGCATGTCCTGGGTGCGCATGCTGTCGGAGAGATCCACCGCCAGGATGAGGTCCCGGCTGCTCTGGTAGTGAATGATCGGGGGCTCCTGCCACTGGGGGCGGCACAGGGCCAGTACCAGGGCGCACCAGCAGAGCATCATACGCCACAAGGGCTGCCCCGTCTGGGGCTGGAGCAGGGGAAAACCTCCATGAACGAGCCGGTTTCCTCCCTTGCGCCCCTTCATGGGAGGCAGGCCGAAGCGCACCAGCAGCGGCAAGGCGAGGGCGAGGGAAAACCAGGGCCAGGCGAGGATCATCGCGTACCCTCCGGGGGAGGTGCCCCTCGCTTGCTTGCCGGGAATCGCGGCGCGCTGACGCAGCGTCGCCCCCAGGCGAGATAGGCGAGGCGCAATCTTTTGCGCTGCGCCTCATCGGGCACGCTGCCCCCATAGAGCCAGAGTGGCCACTGGGCGGCAAACTGGGAAAAATCGCTCCCCCCCTTGCTGTCCAGCCAGGCGAGCCAGGCCTCCCCTTGCAGGGGGGCCGCCTCGGGCCAGCGGGCCATGGCCGCTTCTCGCAGGGCATCCTGCAGCCTGGGGACGAGATCGTCGGCCTGCCAGTTTAGCCGGTGCGCCCAGCGGCGCTGGCGCCACAGGGTGAGGGCCGTCATGGCGATCAGGCAAGCGGCGATCGCCGCGATCAGCAGCCCACCGAGGGCCATCAGGCGAGGATCCTGTGCAGGCTCGAGAGCGGGGCCTTGGTGGATGTCGCGCAGCTCGGCACGGATGGCTTGCAAGGCCTCACTGGACGAGGGCTGGTGATATGCATCCGGTGCGGGCACGCCCTGCTTCCCCCTCAAAACAGACGGCATCCGCCCTCCTGCCACTGGCGTTGCAGGGTGGCGCCGTTGTCGAGGCGATAGAGGCGCGTCACCAGGGGCAGTAACTGCTGGCGACAGGCCTCGGCCTGTTCGTCGGCCGCCCTCTGATAGCGGGCGCGAAAGCGGGGATCTTCTCCCGCGAGCCAACCGCTGTGTCTGCCTGCCTGCACTGCCAGCTGCCCCTGCTCGGGCAGGGCGGCTTCCAGGGGATCGCGGATCTGCCAGTAGTGGATATCGTGGCGCAGGCGAAGACGTTGCAACTGCTGGCAGAGGGCCTGGTCCGGTGCCTGGTGGTGGCTTATCAGGGTCAATCTGGCCCCGTGGGGCAGGGTGAGTCGCGCCAGGGTCTGGGCCAGCGTCCAGGGCGGGGGGGCGCGATCCAGCCCTGCCTCGTAATGGCGACAGAGCGCTTCCAGCAGAGGCATGAGAGAGCCGCGCTGGTGCTCTGTGTGGGGGGCTGCGCCCTGGCAGATCAAGGTATTGGCCTGTTTCTCCCCCTGCCAGAGCAGGGCGGCGGCCAGCTCGCAGCCAAGGCGGGCCTTGAGCTGGGCGCGGGAGCCAAAGTACATGGCGGGTGAGAGATCCAGCAGCAACCAGTGGGCCTGATCCTGTTCTTCCCCGTAGAGGCGGGTGTGGGGGCGACCGAGGCGGGCGGTGACCCGCCAGTCGATGTGACGCACCTCGTCACCGGCCTGATAGAGACGAAGCTCCCTGAAATGGAGGCCGGGCTGGCGCCCGATACGCCCCTGGGCCGCCTGATGAATGCGAGCACGCTCGCCCTGGCGCGTCCAGAGGCGCACCGCCAGCAGCCGCTGGAGGGTGAGGGCGATGTCGGGGTGATCCCGGGGCTCGGCGACGGGGGTCATGGCGATAGGGCTGCCTGCGGGGGCCGGCTCAGGGGCATGGAATGGCATCCAGCAGCAGGGTGATGAGCGCCTCGCTATCGGGGTTGTCCGCCAGCGCCTGATAACTCGGGATGAGGCGGTGGCGCAGCACGGCTGGCGCCAGCTGTTGGATGTCTTCGGGCAGCACGAAGTCGCGCCCGGCGAGCCAGGCCCGGGCCCGTGCGGCTCTTGCGAGGCCGATGCTGGCTCTGGGGCTGGCTCCCACCGCGACCAGGGGGTCTAGCTCGGGGCACAGGCCGCTGCCGGGGCGGGTGGCGCACACCAGTTGCACCAGATAGTGCTCGAGGCGCCCCTGCATCTGTACCCCTTGAACGGCGGTGCGGGCTTCCAGCAAGTCGGACTGGCTCAGGGTGACTGGCGGCGTCGGCAGGGCGTCGCCACGGGCGTTGAGTTGAAGGATGGCCAGCTCCATGGCGGGGCTGGGGTAATCCACCAGCAGCTTGAGCAAGAAGCGATCGAGCTGGGCCTCCGGCAGGGGATAGGTCCCTTCCTGCTCGATGGGGTTCTGGGTAGCGGCGACCATGAAGAGGGAGGGCAGGCGCCAGCTCTTCTTGCCCACGGTGATCTGGTGCTCGGCCATGGCCTCCAGCAGGGCGGATTGCACCTTGGCCGGCGCCCTGTTGATCTCGTCCGCCAGCACCAGGTGATTGAACAGGGGGCCGGGTTGAAACACGAAGCTCGCATCCTGGGGATGGAAAACCTCGCTGCCGGTGAGATCGGCAGGGAGCAGATCCGGGGTGAACTGGATACGGGCAAAGCGCCCCTCCACGGCGCCGGCCAGCGCCTTGACCGCCCGGGTCTTGGCAAGACCGGGGGCCCCCTCGATCAGCACATGTCCTTCACATAACAGGGCGATCAGCAGCCCCTCGATGAGGGGGCCCTGTCCCAGGATCTGGCTGCCCAGATAGTCTCCAAGTGCTCTGAACTCGGCCGCTGCCATGAGATAAACCCGTTGTTTTTATGGAAGTTGATCTTTTTATACCCCAGTTGGCTCACAAGGGCGAGGGAGGGTGGCAAGATGGGGACAATTTAGTTTCAATCAGCCGTATGAAAGTTGTGATTGGATTGTTAAGATGTGGCGCAATGAGGTCAGACCTCTGCCTTTTTAACCCAAGGAGCCAGGATGAAACAGCCATTGAAACTGACGACTCGCCAGGGCGAACGGATAGCCGTCGTGGCGGGTCTGCGCACCCCCTTTGCCAAGCAGGCCACCGCTTTTCACGGCGTGCCTGCGGTGGATCTGGGCAAACTGGTGGTGAGCGAGATGCTCGCCCGCACCGATCTCGACCCCAAGCTCATCGACCAGCTGGTGTTCGGCCAGGTGGTGCAGATGCCGGAAGCGCCAAACATCGCCCGGGAGATCGTGCTTGGCACTGGCATGAGCGTCAGCACCGATGCCTATAGCGTGTCGCGCGCCTGCGCCACCAGTTTCCAGGCGGTGGCCAATGTCACCGAATCCATCATGGCCGGCACGGTGGACATCGCCATCGCCGGCGGTGCCGACTCCTCTTCCGTGCTGCCCATCGGGGTCAGCAAGTCTCTGGCCCGCGCCCTGGTGGATCTCAACAAGGCGCGCAACCTCCAGCAGCGTTTCAATATTCTGCGCCGTCTGCGCCTGAAGGACCTGCTGCCGGTGCCCCCGGCCGTGGCCGAGTACTCCACCGGTCTCTCCATGGGGCAGACCGCCGAGCAGATGGCCAAGACCCACCAGATCAGCCGCGAGGCGCAAGATGCGCTGGCCCACCGCTCCCACACCCTGGCGGCCGAAGCCTGGGCGCAGGGTAAATTGAGTGGCGAGGTGTTCACCGCCCACGTGCCCCCCTACAAGTCGCCGCTGGAGCGGGACAACAACATCCGCGAAGGCTCGGATCTGGCGAGCTACGCCAAGCTCAAGCCGGTGTTTGACCGGGCTCACGGCTCGGTGACCGCCGCCAACGCCACTCCGCTCACCGACGGCGCCGCCGCCGTGCTGATGATGCGTGAAGGGCGTGCCCGCGAGCTCGGTCTGGAGCCGCTGGGCTACATTCGCAGCTTCGCGTTCTCCGCCATCGACGTGTGGCAGGACATGCTGATGGGCCCCTCCTACGCCACGCCGCTGGCGCTGGACCGCGCGGGCATCACCTTGGCTGATCTCACCCTCATCGACATGCACGAAGCCTTCGCTGCCCAGACCCTGGCGAACCTCAAGATGTTTGCCAGTGCCGAATTTGCCCGTGACAAGCTGGGCCGGGATCAGGCCATCGGCGAGGTGGACATGGACAAATTCAACGTGCTCGGCGGCTCTTTGGCCTACGGCCACCCCTTTGCCGCCACCGGGGCGCGCATGATCACCCAGACCCTGCACGAACTGCGGCGCCGGGGCGGGGGACTGGGGCTCAACACCGCCTGTGCGGCGGGTGGGCTGGGTGTGGCCATGGTGCTGGAGGTGGAATGATGAACGAGAAGACTTTTTCCCTGGAAATTCGCAAAGACGGCATCGGCATCCTCACCATGGATGTGCCCGGTGAGAGCATGAACACCCTGAAGGCCTCCTTTGCGGACGAGATCCGCCACCTGCTGGCCGAGGTGCGGGGGAACGGGGATCTGATCGGCCTGGTGATCGTCTCCGGCAAGAAGGACTCCTTCATCGCGGGGGCCGACATCGCCATGCTGGCAGCCTGCACCAGCGCCCAGGACGCCGAATCGCTCTCCCGGGCCGGGCAGGATGTGTTCGCCGAGATCGAATCCCTGGGCATACCGGTGATCGCCGCCATCCACGGCCCCTGCCTCGGCGGCGGGCTGGAGCTGGCGCTCGCCTGCCATGGCCGGGTGGTGACCGATCACGCTAAAACCGTGCTGGGGCTGCCGGAAGTGCAGCTCGGCTTGCTGCCGGGCTCCGGCGGCACCCAGCGTCTGCCGCGCCTCATCGGGGTGGCCAAGGCGCTGGATCTGATGCTGACCGGCAAGCAGGTGCGGGCCAAGCAGGCCAAGAAACTCGGGCTGGTGGATGACATGGTGCCCACCTCCATTTTGCTGGAAGCCGCCATCAAGCTCGCCAAGAAGGGCAAGCCGCGCCACCGCCTGAAGCGGGATCTGCAGGGCAAGGTGCTGGAGACCAACGCGCTCGGGCGCAAGGTGCTGTTCGATCAGGCCCGCAAGGGGGTGAAGGCGAAGACCCGGGGCAACTACCCGGCGCCGGAGCGCATCATCGAGGTGGTGCGCATCGGCGTGGAGGAGGGGATGCAGGCCGGCCTGCTGGCCGAGGCCCGCCACTTCGGCGAGCTGGTGATGACGCCGGAATCCGCCGCCCTGCGCTCTATTTTCTTCGCCACCACAGAGATGAAGAAAGAGGTGAGCTATCAGGGGGCCGAGCCCCGCAAGGTGGCCCATGCGGCCGTGCTGGGGGGCGGCCTGATGGGGGGCGGCATCGCCTTCGTCACCGCCACCAAGGCGAGGGTGCCGGTGCGGATCAAGGATGTGGCGAGCGCCGGCATCGGCAACGCCATGCGCTACAGCTACGACATCCTCGCGAGGAAGCTCAAGCGTCGCCAACTGCTGCGCAGCGAACTGGAGAAACAGATGAGCCTGCTCACCGGCACCCTGGACTACTCCGGCTTCCACCGGGTCGACATGGTGGTGGAGGCGGTGTTCGAGGATATCGATCTCAAGCACCGGATGGTGCAGGACGTGGAGCGCGAGTGCGCTGAGCACACGGTGTTTGCCTCCAACACCTCCTCCCTGCCCATCCACCAGATCGCCTCGGCGGCGACGCATCCGGAGCGGGTGGTGGGGCTGCACTACTTCAGCCCGGTGGACAAGATGCCGCTCGCCGAGATCATTCCCCACGCGGGTACCAGCGCCGAGACGGTGGCCACCACCCTGGCGTTCGCCCGGGCCCAGGGCAAGACCCCCATCGTCGTGAAGGACGAGGCGGGTTTCTACGTCAACCGCATCCTGGCCCCCTACATGAACGAGGCGGCCCGCCTGGTGCTGGAAGGGGAGCCGGTGGAGGTGCTGGACGGCGCCCTGCTCGACTTCGGCTTCCCGGTGGGCCCCATCACCCTGCTGGACGAGGTGGGGATCGACGTGGGGGCCAAGATCTCCCCCATCCTCGAAAAGGAGCTGGGTGGTGAGCAGTTCCAGGCCCCCAAGGCGTTTGACAAGCTGCTGGAAGACGATCGCAAGGGGCGCAAGAACGGCAAGGGCTTCTACCTCTATGGCAAGGCGGCGCCGCGCAACCGGCTCACCGGCAAGGAGGGCAAGAAGACGGTGGACGCGAGCGTCTACGACGTGCTCGGCGTCAAGCCCCAGGCCAGGCTGGCCAGGCAGGAGATCGCCGAGCGCTGCGTGCTGCTGATGCTCAACGAGGCGGCCATGGCGCTCGACAGCGGCGTGGTGGCCTCGGCCCGGGACGGCGACATCGGCGCCATCTTCGGCATCGGCTTCCCGCCGTTCCTGGGCGGCCCCTTCCGCTACATGGACAGCCTCGGCATCGACTATCTGGTGGGGCGCCTCGAGCACCATCAGAAGCGCTTTGGCGACCGCTTTGCCCCCTGTGCGCGGCTCAAGGCGATGGCGGCGGAGCAGCAGCGCTTCTATGGCTGAGGCGTCTGCGTGACAAACAGGCGGGGCGGCCCTGGGTCGCCCCGCCTTTTTTGTCCAAGCCAGGGGCCTCGGGGAGCGGAAAACGGGGTGACAAGGGGCTAAATTATTGATCTGGCGCAAACTGGTGCCCCATTTATTACTTTGGTGGCATAGGACTCAGGCGCGGGTTGAGGTCAAATAGCCTTATCAGGAGCGGGGACTACCCCGTCGCGAAAGGGACACCCATTTCACTGGATGAAGGACACACTATGAGTCTGCTCGAACAAACCATCTGGAACATATTGGGATACGGGGCCATGCCCTTTATCTTTCTGAGTGGCTTCGTGGCCGTGGCAGTCACCTGCTGCCTGCTGCTCAATGCCTTCGGGGTCAAGTCCGCCGAGAAGTGAGTCACTCTCGTTCATGCCGCCAAATGCCAGTCCTCGGACTGGCATTTGTTTTTTGTGTCTCCTGAAGCACTTATCCCGACCCTGATAGGGTAAAGGGAGCGCAAGACGGTCGAACCCGGCGGCCATTTTGATTACACTGACGCCCGGCATGTCCGCCCCTTTCTCTTTTATCAGGTGTTCACGACTTCTATGGCGCTCAAGGCAACCATCTTCAAGGCCCAGATCAGCTTGTCTGACATGGATCGCAATCTCTATCAGGACTTCTCCCTCACCCTGGCCCGTCACCCCTCCGAGACCGACGAGCGCATGATGATCCGCCTCGCGGCCTTCGCCTGGCATGCCGCCGAGCGGCTGGAGTTCACCAAGGGGCTCTCTGCCGACGACGAACCCGAGCTCTGGCGCAAGAACTACTCCGACGAGATTGAACTCTGGATTGAGCTGGGCCAGCCGGACGAGAAGCGCCTCAAGAAGGCGTGCAACCGTTCCCGCCAGGTAGTGCTCTACCTTTACGGCGGCCGTGGCACCAGCGTCTGGTGGAAGCAGAACCAGGGCAAGCTCGGTCTGCACGACAACCTGAGCGTCATCGAGCTCTCCGACAGCCAGACCCTGCCGCTGGCGGCCATGGTGGAGCGCACCATGCAGCTCACCTGCACCATCTCCGACGGCCAGCTCTGGGTCAGCAACGGCAGCCAGGAGGTCACCCTGGATCCCGTGGTGCTGATGGGACGTCCGGCCCGCGAACTCTGATCGGGAGCCCCCATGTTCAGCGCCCTGCTCAATATCGTCATCCCGGTGTTTGCGGTGGCGGGCCTCGGCGCCCTCTATGGGCGGCTGCGACCGGGTGGCGACCTGGGTTACATCAACCGGGCCAATATCGAGCTCTTTACCCCGGCGCTGGTCTTCTCGGCCCTGGTGAAATACCCGCTGGATCTGGCGGCGCACCTGCCGCTTGTCGCGGCTGGCGCCCTGGTGATTTTGCTCCCTGGCCTGCTGCTCGCCCTGCTCAGGCTCAAGGAGATAGCGCGGGCGGCCCTGATCCTGCCCGCCATGTTTCGCAACACGGGCAACCTCGGCATTCCGCTGATGGTGCTCGCCTTTGGCGAGCAGCAGCTCGGCGCCATCGTCATCCTGTTCGTGCTCTCCAACCTGCTCCACTTCACGGTGGGCATGTTTATCCTCTCGGCCAGTAGCTCCCGCTGGGGCTGGCTGAGAAGCCCCGTGCTCTGTGCCGCCTTCGCCGGCCTGCTGGTGGCCAACCTGCATATCCCGCTGCCGGAATACCTGGTGACCAGCGCCGCCCTGCTCGGTCAGATAGCGGTGCCCCTGATGCTGTTTGCCTTGGGGGTGAGGCTGATGGAGGGGGATCTGAGCCATCTGGGGCTGGCCCTCAAGTGCAACCTGCTCTATCTGCTGGCGGGGGGCCTCTCCCTTGGGCTCGCCGTCTGGCTGCTGCCCCTGGAGCCTGCCTGGATCCCGCTGCTGACACTCTCGGTGGCACTGCCCCCGGCGGTATTGAATTACATCCTGTGCGAGCAGTACCAGTGCCAGCCCGACAAGGTGGCCAGCATAGTGCTGGGCGGCAACGCGCTCTCGATAGTGGTGATCCCGCTGGCGGTCTGGTTGGCGCTGCATCTGGGGAGTTGACCCGGTCTTATTTTCACCTGCAAGGACGCCTGATGGCGTCCTTTTTATCGCCATCGTGCATGTCCGATGTTGCTTTGCTCATCGAGCACAGCCGAGCTTGCTCGCTTATCTGGCAAGGTCTTGAAACAGGTTCTGGTTAGCCGGATAAGGCAGAAAGTGGAAGGGGGAGGAAAGGGAATAAAACCGGGCGGCCAAGGCCGCCCTGTTTATTGATGGGTGGCCGGCTGAACCTGGCCATCCTTGCGCAGCTGGGTATAGAGGCCAACTCCAGCCAGCAGGCCGGCGAGGGCCAGCAGTGTCCAGATGGCGGTGGTGGGGCGGGTGCCCGCGTCCCCCAGCATAAAACCGATAAGCAGGTTGCCAAAGAGTGCCATGCAGCCGCCGGCGCTGGCATAGAAGCCGTAGTAGCTGGCGAGCTGGTCAGGGGGAGCGTAGCGGGGCAGCTGGGCGGCAAAGAGCGGGAAGCAGAGGATGGAGCCCAGGGAAAGCAGGGCCACCTGCGTCAACACGCCTGCCGTCGGCCAGGGGGAGAGCAGGGGCAGGGCGAGATAGCTCAGCCCCATCAGCCCTATGCCGAGCCCCATGGCGAGCGGCACCCCCAGACGGCGCTCCACCAGGCGCGATGCCGGCAGCTGGAGCAGGACGCCGATCACCGCCGAGAGGGTGAAGACGCCGCCGAGCAGCCGGGTGGCGTCCGGCAGGCTCTGGATATGGGCGGGCAGGGCCAGATAGAGCTGGTGGAACAGGATCTGGTAGCTGCCCGCGAGCAGGGTGAACCCCATGAAGGGGCGCTGGCGCAGGATGTCCCCCCACTGGCGCAAGATGGCGCCGCGCGGTCTCTGGTTGGCCACCGGGCGTTTGGGCAGCACCCGATACTGCAGCACCCCGAGCAGGGCGAAGAGGCTCGCCGCCAAGAGCCCTGTCAGGGCATAGCTCTGCTGGGTCAGGGTGAGGCCGACCAGGGGGCCGAGCAGCATGCCCGCCTGGCTGGCGAGATTGTGCAGGGCGAAGGCGCGCTGGCGCTGGCTCGGATTGTGGCATTCGCTCGCCAGATAGGCCTGGGCGCAGGGGGTGAACAGGGCCCCGGCAAAGCCAGTCAGGGTCGCCGCCAGCAGCAGTATGGGCAGGGACTCGGCCCAGCCCAGCAGCAGGAAGCCGACCGATCGCACCAGGCAACCCCAGACGATGGCGGGGTGATAGCCGATGCGATCCCCAAGCGTCCCCCCTAGCAGGAACAGCCCCTGCTGGCTGAAGACCCGCATCCCCATGACCAGGCCACAGGCCCAGCCGGCCAGGCCCAGGCCGCTGCCCATGTGCTGGGCGAGGAAGGGCATCATCATGTAGAAGCCGAGGTTGAAGGCGAGCCCATTGGTGATGAGCAGGCGGGCGGCCGGGCTCATACCCTGCCAGTCCCGCCAGTAGGAGGCGCCGTTCATGGTCGCCTCCCGCCACCGTGTCGGTAGGAGGTCGCCGGGGTGGCGCAGCACTGTGTCATGACGTCTTTCGCAGGGTTCTGAGGAAGGGGATGCCGCGCTGATCGTGGCTTATCTCCACCGGCACCTGGTAGAGGCGCTCGATGAGGGCCGCGTCGAGCACCCGGGCGGGGGGGCCGAAGGCTTGGAGCTCCCCCCCTGCCAGCACGATCAGCTGATCGGCAAACTGGGCGGCCAGGTTGAGATCGTGCAGCACCACCAGGGTGATCCACTGCTGATCCCGGGTCTGCTGGCACAGGTGCTCCATCAGCTGCATCTGGTGGTGCAGGTCCAGGGCGCTGACCGGCTCGTCCAGCATCATGATGCGGGGATCGCGCAGCAGCACCTGGGCGAAGAGCACCATCTGCCGCTGGCCGCCGCTCAGGGAGTAGAGGGGGCGATCCGCCAGATGGGCGATGCCGAGCGCCTGCAGGGCGCGGCCGGCCGCCAGTATGTCCTCGTCCGCGAGGCGCATGGAGAGGCTGTCGAGGCGCCCGAGCACCACCACCTCGATGACGCTGAGATCCAGCTCCAGCTGGATGTTCTGGGGCATGTAGCCAAACTGCTGGCGCCACCTGGCCTGCGTCATCTGGCGGGCACTCTGGTCCCCGAGGCGGATGTCGCCACTGTCCGGGGTCAGCTCGCCGAAGAGGGTGCGCATCAAGGAGGTCTTGCCGGTCCCGTTCGGGCCGATGATCACATGGACCTGACCCGGATGCAGAGTGAGGCTGAGATCCCGCAGCAGGGTCTGCTGGCCGAGGGAGAGGGAGAGTCGGGATATTTCAAGCACGTTTACGCCCCCTGCCGAGGATCAACCAGATGAAGAAGGGCACGCCAATGAGCGCGGTGACGATGCCGATGGGGAAGAGGGCTCCCGGAATGATGGACTTGGAGAGCACCGAGGCCGCCGAGAGCATGCAGGCCCCGCACAGGGCGGAGAGGGGGATCAAAAAGCGCTGATCTTCCCCCACCAGCATGCGGGCGATATGGGGGGCCACCAGGCCGACGAAGCCGACGAAGCTGGTGGCGGTGGCGGTGAGCAGGGCGACCAGCACCAGGGTCTTCATGCGCAGCCTGTCGACGTTGACTCCGAGGCTGCGGGCACGGGCTTCCCCGAGGCGCAGGCTGGTGAGGGCCCAGGCATCCCGGTAGATGAGCAGGGTGCAGATCAGGGTGACGACGGCGGTGATGATCAGGGAGTCCCAAGTGGTGCGCATCAGGCTGCCAAACAGCCAGAACAGGATCTGCTGGTTGAGCTCGGGGGAGGAGAGGAACTGCAGCAGGGAGAGCAGGGACTGGAACAGGAACAGCAGGGCGATGCCCGCCAGGATCAGGGTCTGGCTGCTGACATGGCGCATCATGGCCAGCCCAAACAGCAGGCAGGCGGCAAACATGCACACAATGAAGGCGCCGGCCGGGATGGCCACTAGGGGGGAGAGCCCGAGGCCGCCGGTGTAGAGGGCGAGCGCCGCGCCCAGGCCCGCCGCCGCCGCGAGCCCCAGGGTGTAGGGACTGGCGAGGGGGTTGTCCAGCAGGGTCTGCATCTGCACGCCGCCAAGGCCGAGGGAGGCGCCGACCACCAGGGCCATGAGGGCGATAGGCAAGCGCATGTCGTGGACGATGGTGCGGGTCATGGGATCGGCCTGGGCGGGGGAAACCAGGGCATCGATCACGTCGTGCAGGGCCAACAGGGAGGGGCCGGTGGCGATGTCGAGCACCAGGGTAATGCACAGGACCAGGGTGAGCAGCAGGAGCCAGTGCCAGCGACGGCGCTCCCGTTGCCGCTGCCGGGCGAGGGTCTGCTGCAGGGCAGCCAAATCATTCATGATGTCAATCCTGAAACGGGCGCCGCAAGAGGCGCCCACACAATCCAAGAGGGTTGCTGAAGAGGGCGTGGCCGAGGTGGGCCGCACCCGAATTGCCGGGGTTAGCTTGCGTCATCCTGCTTGATGCCCAGCATGAAGGTGCCCTGGGGACGGATGGGCAGGTAGTGCTGGTAGAACGCCTGATAGGTGGCCAGGGGAGCGAGATCCTGGAAAAGGTCCGGATAGAGGGCCTTAGCCATGAACTCGATGAGGGCGGCATCCATGATGCTGCGGGTGGCGCCGTGATAGACCGCGTAGAGGCGACCCTCCTTCACCGCAGGCAGCTCGCTCCAGCCCGGACGGGCAGCAAAGCCTTGCAGACGCTGGCGCACGGTCTCTGCCGACACATCCTGGCCCACCTGCATGGCGACGGCACTGCTCACGCTCTCGTAGCCCGCCATCAGGATCACCTCGGGCTTGCTCGCCAGCAGTTGTTCCGGGTGGATGGGGCCCCAGCGATCGACGAAGGGGGCGGCCACGTTGTCGCCACCGGCCAGCAGGGCCATGGCGCCCCACATGTCCTTGCCATAGGTGTAGCTGTACTCGGCCGGACCCTTGTCACCCAGCTCGATGTAGACCCGGGGCGGCGTGCGCTTCGCGGCGGCGATGCGGGAGGTGATGGTGTCAATCTTGGCCTTGTACTCGTCGGCCATCTTCCGGGCGCGGGCCTCCTGGCCGGTCAGCTTGCCAAGCAGCAGGGTGCTCGCCATGTGCTGTGTCAGGGTCTGGGCGTTGTAGTCGATGACCACCACCGGGATCCCCGCCTGCTCAAGGCGTGGCAGGTCGGCGGCCAGGGCCTCATATTGCCACTTCGCCAGGATCACCAGGTCGGGCTTGACCGCCAGGGTCTTCTCGATGGAGAAGCTCTGATCCTGTACGTTGCCAAGGTCGGGGACCTTGGCCAGTTGTGGCTGGCTGGCCACGTAGAGAGACCAGATGGCGGGACGGGACTTCATGAACCAGCCCAGGGACATGCCCACCAGGCGTTCGGCCCCGCCTTCACCGGCCACCGCCAGGTAATCTTCGGGATAGAAACCGAGCACGATGCGGCTTGCCGGAAGGCTGAGGGAGACCTTGCGGCCCATCACATCTTCCACTTCAACGGGGGGGGCGGCCTGCGCCATCCAGCTCACCAGGACGAGCTGGCCGAGCAGCAGCAACTTTGCCAGGGGGTGACGAAACATCTTGTAGCACCTCGAGAATAGAGACGGTCAAAAAAGAAAGTGAGAACTATTGCCATTCGCGAGCGCAAAAGCAACAAACGTTTGTGTCATCCCCTCTCTTGTTATTTCTGTCATTACTGAAACCGGTTCCACAAGAGCACCAGGAGAGAGTCTCATCCCGCGGTTTTCTGCCTTCTCGGGCCACGAAGGGGGTGGCGCCCGGTATGGCACCCATGGATTTGCCCATGATTCGGAGTCTGTGAGTGGCGCTGTTCACGAAATGGTACCGGGCAGAGGCCGCCGTAGTGTTCCCCCCGTCTGCCCCGGAGCCGATGTCGCTCCCTGACGGAGGCAGCCAGCAGGGGCTGGGGGGCGACAACTTCCTGCGCAGCGATGGCAGACACTGCCCATTCGGGTATTGCCCGTCACCTTGGCGCAACATTTTGTTGTCATTGTTAGCCAGCTCGCAGCAGCCCCGGCGTCGACGGGGCAGAGTGGGCGCGCAGTTTCGGCCGGGGGCTGACATGCCTCCCGCTGATGGCTGCATCCAAGGTGCTGCGGCCCGCCTTGTGCGGGGCGCCAATAACATGATCTGCAAATAAAAAAGGAAACTGACCATGTCAGGAAGACACTCTCTGGTGGCGCTGGCCGTCGGGCTGGCGCTCGCTGGACAGGCACAGGCACAACTGCTCATCACCGAATACCTGGAAGGGTCCGGCAACAACAAGGCGGTGGAGCTGAGCAACCTCGGCAGCGACGCCGTCGATCTCTCACAATACCGGCTGGCCCTCTACGCCAACGGCAAACCCATCAGCGAATCCCCCACCAACAGCCTGGCGCTGCAAGGCACCCTGGCCCCGGGCGCCAGTCTGGTGCTGGCCAACCCCTCCGCAAATGCCGAGATCCTGGCCAAGGCCAATCAGACCAGCGGCAACCTGGTGTTCAACGGCGACGATGCCCTGGTGCTCTATCGCGGCAGCGAGATAATCGACAGCTTCGGCCAGGTAGGGGTGGATCCGGGCACGTCCTGGGTCTCCGGCAACGTTTCGACCCTGGACATGACCCTGCGCCGCAAGGCCACCGTCACCATGGGCCGCACTGATGCGACGTCGCCTTTTGATCCGGCGCAGGAATACGTGGCCGCCCCGAAAGATGACGCCAGTGGCCTGGGTTGCAGTGGCGATGGTCCCTGCGATGGCACCCAGCCGCCCGCCTTCGTCTGCCCGGTGGATCAGTTGGTGCCGGTGCCCGCCATTCAGGGCCCCGGCACCAGCAGCCCCCTGGTGCCAGCCGGCAAGTTCGAATCGGAACAGGCTTACGCCACCCGCGGCGTGGTGACCCAGGTAGTGAGCGGCCTCTACAAGGGCTTCTTCATTCAGGACGAGCAGGGGGACGGGAATGCGGCTACCTCCGACGGCCTCTTCGTCTACACCACCAAGGCCAACGCTGCCGTCGTGCCGGGGGCCGAGGTGTGTGTGTCTGGCAAGGTGAAGGAGTATTTCAACCAGACCCAGATCAACGCAGACGAGCTGGTGGTGACCCGGCCGCAAGGGGCCATCCCGGCTGCGGTGGATCTGCTGCCGGTGGCGGGCGAGAGCCTGAGCCAGCTGCTGGAGCGTCACGAGGGGATGCAGGTACGGCTGGTGCCCGGTTCCAGCCTGGTGGTGACCCGCAACTTCAGCTTCGATTACGACGGCAAGCGCAACAACCTGGTGCTCTCTTATGGCGCGCCGCTCATCAAGTCGACCCAGAAATTTGCCGCCATGAGCCAGGAGGCGAGCGACTGGGCCCTTCGCAACCAGCAGAACCAGCTGGTGGTGGAGACCGACGCCAAGGCGCCGGACGGTGTGCTGCCCTGGTTCCCCGGCTTCAACGCCGAGGACGGTTACCTGCGCATCGGCGACAAGCTCAACGGGCTGGAGGGGGCGCTTGGTTACTCCTACAACCTGTTCAGGCTGGTGGCCAGCAATCGCATCGACGCGAGCCAGATAGATCACAGTGGCTGGGATCGGGTGGAAACCCCCGAGCTCGCCGAGGCGGGGGATCTGCGGGTCGCGAGCTTCAACGTGCTCAACTTCTTCACCACGGTCGTGGGCGGGGATGCCAACCCCACCGGCAGCAACCGGGGCGCCCTGACGGTGGCGGAGTTCGAGTTGCAGCGCACCAAGATAGTCAGCGCCATCACCCGCCTCAATGCCGACGTGGTGGGGCTGATGGAGATCGAGAACAACGGCTATGGCGACAACTCCGCCATCGCCAATCTGGTTACGGCCCTCAACGCCGCCCAGCCGGACGAGGCGGATCACTACCGCTGGATTGCCTCGCCGGATGGCAAGCCCATTGGCACCGACGCCATCACGGTGGGGCTCATCTACCGACCCGCCAAAGTGACCCCGGAGGGGGCCGCCAGCCTTATCGCGCTGCCGGTGCAGCAGGCCGAGGCGGTGGACGCCAGCGGCAAACCGGTGACCATCAATCAGGGGATGCGCGAGTCGCTGGTGCAGCGTTTCAGCTCGCCCAAGGGGGATGCGCCCCTGACCCTGGTGGTCAACCACCTCAAGTCCAAGGGCTCCGCCTGCTTCGAGGATTACCCCGACTACGCCAGCGCCGATCCGCTGGATGGCCAGGGCCACTGCAACGCGCTGCGGGTCTCCGCCGCCAAGGTGCTGGGGGAGCACCTCAAGGATCTGGCCGGGGATCTGCTGCTTATCGGCGACATGAACGCCTATGGCATGGAGGATCCCATCCGGGTGCTGACCGACTATGATCCGGCCGCCCAGGCGCGCCAGATCATGAGCGCCTCCTTCACCACTCTGGCGGGTCAGCCCTTCGAGGAGAGCGGCAGCGCCCTTGGCAAGGGGTATGGTCTGGTGAACCTCAATACCCGCTTCCATGGCACCGACACCTACTCCTACAGCTACGAAGGGGAGCTCGGCAACCTGGATCACGCCCTGGCAAACCCGAGCCTCGCGGCCAAGGTGATCGGCATCGAGGATTGGCACATCAACTCCGCCGAGAGCAACTTCTTCGAGTACGGCACTAAGTACAGCGGTCAGCTGGCGAAATCCGAAGGGCCCTTCAGCGCCTCGGATCACGATCCGGTGCTGGTGGCCATCCAGTATCCGCAGCCACCCGCCGGGGTATTGAGTCTCGAGAGCGCCGCTGCGAACGTGGAGGAGGGGAATACCTTGTCCCTGAGTGTCAGTCGCAGCGATGGCAGCCACGGGGAGGCGAGCGTCAGCTATCGCATCGTCTACGGCAGCGGGGACACAAGCGACGTGGCGCCCCTCACCGGCACCCTGCACTGGGCCGCCGGGCAGAGCGAGCCCCAGACCATCAGCATTCCGGTGAAGAGCGACACCCTGCACGAGGGGGACGAGACCTTTACCCTGGAGCTGTTTGACCCGAGCGGCGCGGCCCTGGGGGATCAGCACCAGACCCTGGTGACCATCAAGGACAAGCTGGCGCCGTCCACCATCTCGCTGGCGCGCGCCAGCATGACGGTGAACGAGGGGCAGTGGTTTGCCGAGATCCCCCTGGTGCGCAGCGGCGATCTGAGCAAGCCGGCCCGGGCCCGGGTGGCCCTTGACGGAGTCACGGCGCGCTGGGGGCTGGATTTCCTGCCCTGGTTCAGCCAGACCGTGAGCTGGGCTGCGGGCGAGGGGGGCAGCAAGTCGGTCAAGGTGCTGATCATCGATGACTGGTTTGTGGAGCCCACCGAGCAGTTCAGGGTGAGCCTCGATCGGGTGGAAGGGGGCCAGCCCGGCGCCCTGCAGCAGACCCGGGTCGACATCCAGGACAACGACAAGTCCTGGTGGCCCTTCGGTCGCCACTGAGGATGACGTCTCAATATAAAAAGGGGCCTGCGGGCCCCTTTCTTAGTTGGGAAGACTTTTGTTGGGAAGACTTGTTGCAGACAGGTTGGGTTGCGAAGATGAAAAAGGCCCACCGTCATGGCGGGCCTTCCTCATGGCAGGGCGCTCCTAACGGAGTATCAACCCTGCGCGTTGCTCAGTACCAGCTTGCCATCCTTGACCGGAATGGTGGGGCCGGGTTGCTTCTCCATGCGTACCACCCCCTCCTGGCCGGCGAGGCGGTAGGTGACGTCATAGCCGATGGTGCGGGTGCTGCTCTCCTGCACCGTCTTGCAGCGCTGCTCCGTGGTGGTGTAGGTATCACCGGCCTGCATGTTGCCCTGCACCTGATTCCCGGCATAACCCCCTGCCACGGCACCGGCGGCGGTGGCCACCTTCTTGCCGCTGCCACCGCCAAACTGGTGGCCGACCACGCCGCCCAGGGCCGCGCCAACCACGGTACCCAGGATCTTGTGCTCGTCCTGCACCGGCTTGCGGTGGGTCAGGGTGACGTTGCGGCACTCCTGACGTGGCGTCTTGATGGTCTCGGTCACCGGCTTGCTGGCCAGCACCTCGGCAAACTGGGGCTCTGATGAAAACAGGGATCCGCTGGCGACCGCCGACAATGCCAGCGCAGAGGCAACACCGATCCCGACACCTGCCAACATGGATTTGTTCATCACTCTTCTCCTTGTACTCATACCCGTTGAGGGCTTGGGATCATTCTTGGCATTTTGCGCCGCAGGCTCAAGGCAAGGGCCACGGGATCGCGACAGGGGCTGACTGCGCAAAAAGTGACCGCACAAAAATAGCGTCGGCGATTGGCGACAGGGGGAGCAGGGCCGAGGGCCCCTAAGACGTTTCGCTAATACCTGGGATCTGGCCCCCTTGATACCCTTTCATCCGGTTCCAGCCGGCATCCTGGCCCCGCATCAGGGCACAATGCCGGTTGTGGTGAACCGCGAGTGCCACCCCGTTTTGTGTCCCTGTGAGGAAGGATCCGATGACAGAGCAGAACATGTACGACGCCGGCCTTGGCAAGACGCCCGCCAATTTCGAGGCGCTGACCCCCTTGAGCTTTCTGGGGCGGGCCGCCCGGGTCTATCCCGACTATCCGGCGCTGATCCACGGCCCCTTGCGCCAGAGCTGGGCCCAGACCGAACGCCGTTGCCGCCAGCTCACCTCGGCCCTGCGCCGTCGCGGCATTGGCGAGGGGGACACCGTCTCCATCGTCGCCCCCAATGTGCCGGCCATGTTCGAGGCGCACTTCGGGGTACCCATGAGCGGCGCTGTGCTCAACACCATCAACACCCGGCTCGATGCGGACGCAATGGCCTTCATCTTCCAGCACGCCCAGAGCAAGGTGGTGCTGGTGGACCGGGAGTTCGGCGCAGTGGTGCGAAAGGCGCTCTCTCTCATTGACAGCCAGTCCCTGGTGATCGCCATCGACGATCCCCTCTACCGGGAAGGGGAGCTGATCGGCGAGCTCGACTACGAGGGGTTCATCGCCCTGGGGGACGGGGACGAACCCGGCTGGCTGCCGGCGGACGAGTGGCAGGCCATCTTAAATGCGAAAGGGGACTCCCTCCGACGTAGGTGGGAGGGGAATTTCGCCGGGGCGTCAGCCCCGCTGGTTTTGAATGTATTGCTTGATCACCTCCAACGGTGCTCCGCCGCAAGAGCCCGCAAAGTAAGAGCGTGACCAGAGTACGGGTTTGCTGTAAGCACCTCTCAAGTCCAGAAATTCATTACGCAGTCGCCTTGATGTGACCGCCTTTAACGAGTTCACCAGTACCGATAGCTGCACCGTTGGCGCGTACTCTATCAGCATGTGAACATGATCAGCCTCTCCGTCACACTCTTTCAGTTCCGCACCAAAACCTCTGCAAACCTCTGCCGCACACTGACCGAATGAAGCGTGATGCAGATCCCCCAGTATCGGCTTTCGATACTTGGTAATAAACACCAAATGTACGTGCAAAACGTAGGCCGCATGGCGTGATTTATTAATTTTAGTGAATTGCATTCTGTCACTCAATCGGGCATTAATAGATATGGCAATAATGCTGCACACTGAGCGCTAAATGCAAATTCTGAAAGCCTACAAATTC
>NZ_PQLN01000005.1:0-88851 GCF_002919855.1 Aeromonas sp. ASNIH8
GTCGATGTGGTTGAGGATTAGTTCGTGGTTAAACATGGGGATAGTCTGTTGGGTATTAGCTGGTCAAGGATGGCGATCATACCTCAGAAGCCGCGCCACGCCTCGCTCATATGAGGGGATGGTTAAGGGTAAACCCATCTCTGGCTTTGGTAATGGATTGGCTCATCGTTGTCTCGCTGTGTGGATCACCGCCTGAATTAAAAGGGTCGGAGTGTTCCGTGGATTGGTAATCCCCCCGAAAAACTGAGGTGCTCATAAGTAGAATTTTCTCGTATCTTGAACGCAGGAGGTTCTACATGAAAACATCACGCTTTAGCGATGCACAGATCATCGCCATCCTCAAGCAGGCCGAGTCTGGTTCACCCGTCCCTGAGCTCTGCCGTGAGCATGGCATCAGCTCCGCCACCTTCTACAAGTGGCGCTCCAAATTCGGTGGCATGGATGCCTCTCTCATGGCGCGCCTCAAAGAGCTGGAAGAGGAAAATCGTCGCCTTAAGAAGATGTATGCCGAGGAGCGCCTAAAGGCTGAGATCATCTCCGAGGCGATGGCAAAAAAGTGGTGACGCCATCTGCCCGCAGGGAGATGGCGACCAAGGCTGTGGCTCATTACGCCATTTCTATCCGTCTGGCTTGCCAGGTGTTCAAGGTGAGCGAGGGTTGCTACCGTTATCAGCCCGTGCTGGCTGATGAAAACCAGGAGATTGCCGACTGGCTACTGCGCCTCACCGCCAACCAGCGCAACTGGGGTTTCGGACTGTGCTTCCTGTACCTGCGTAACGTCAAAGGCTTTGGCTGGAACCACAAGCGGGTCTACCGGATCTATCGGGCGCTAGAGCTCAATCTGCGGATAAAACCCAAAAAGCGGCTAGTACGCGCCAAGCCGGAGCCGTTGGCAGTCCCTGACCAACCGAATCACTGTTGGTCGATGGACTTTATGCATGACCAGCTCAGCGATGGTCGTTCGGTGCGGTTGTTTAATGTGATCGATGACTTCAATCGCGAAGCACTGTGCATCGAGGTGGATTTTTCCTTGCCTGCCTCGCGAGTCAAACGGGTGCTGGAGCAGGTCATCGAGTGGCGGGGCAAACCAGCCGCAATCCGCTGTGATAATGGTCCGGAATACATCAGCGAAGAGCTCAAGCAATGGGCGCAGCAGAAGAGGATTGCGCTGAGGTATATCCAGCCAGGCAACCCGCAGCAGAATGCCTACATAGAGCGATTTAACCGCACTGTGCGTTACGACTGGTTGGGCCATTACCTGTTTGAGTCACTGAATGAGTTACAGGAATTTGCCACGAACTGGCTGTGGGTTTATAACCATGAGCGGCCCAATATGGCGCTGGGCGGCTACACGCCGAAACAGCGCTTGGCACAGGCCGCATGACCTCTACTTTTGAGTGCTCCAAAAAATGGGGGGATTACCGATTAATCCAGCCCGACAAGATGATTTAGTGAAAATCGCCGTTGACCGCACACAACGCATTATTTAATTAAATAATCATCCATTTTGATAAATAAAAAATGCCGCCTCGAGGGCGGCATTTTTATCAAGGTTGAACTAAATCAAGCCTTGGCAATATCGTCCGGACCGATCTGGCCGATTTCGGCGACTTTCTTGTCAGCCAGCAGCCAGAGGGTGAACTTGTGCAGATCGGGGTGGTGGGCCAGTGCAACCAGGAAGGCGCCTCCGACTTCACGGTAACCCAGTTCATAGTTCTTCAGGGTGGTTGGGGGGACGCCCAGCAGATCGGCAAACTTGGGACGGCTCAGGCCTACCGCTTCGCGGATCTGACGGATCTTCTTGCCAACAGTTACGATATTTGAATTCATGTGTTCCATACTCCGTTCGGCGGATTGACTCCACCTTTATTTTTCGCGACGACTCGTAGTCAAGTGTATCAGTTTTGAACGGACTCGTTATGGTCGAGCCTCTATCTATAATCAGCGTCTTTCGACGACAACCCTTCACAAACCTCGGGGATGGTAATCGCTGCGTCGCCTCAGGTAAACAGTCTCGAAAAGAAACCTTTCTTGTTGCCCGGCCATCCCTCGTATAATTCGCCGGTTATTTCCAAGAGAGTCATCAACATGGCATTTCCCGGCATCATTTCCCGTCTTCATTCCGACCCGGACTCCCTCCCCCGTCAGCTCGCCCAGGGTCTGCAGACCCGGGCCGAGGCGTTCTGGTTGCCCATGGCCATGCAGGGGGACGCCACCACCGTGCTGGCGGCCCTCCCGGACAGCTGCAGCCTCTATCTTGAAGGCCAGGCGACGCTTCCCCTGCGCAGCCACGACGGCGTCGTGGCAGAAAACGGCACCCTGGCACTGGGCAATGGTCACACGATGACGCTGGCCAAGGAGAAAGGCGATGGCGGCATCGTGCCGGAAGAAAGCCTCGCCGAGATGGCCCAATGGCTGGAAGCGGGTCATCGGCACTTCATCTGCTCTACCGCCGTCCAGCCCGTGGCGCGGGCCATCCTCAACATCTGGCCTCTCGATCCCTACCTCGCCCGTCACTTCTTGCTCAGTTTCACACCCTTGCTGTGCGAAGCAACCGAGGCGGACTATCTTGCTGTCCTCTCGGTCAGGGCGGGTGACGCCACCCCGCGGCACGCTTGGGCTGAGGCTTATATGAAGCTTGAGAAGAAACTGCATCGCGCCTACTTGGATCACTAATAAATCCCAAGAAACAGCCAGTTATCCCTACGACACAATTTGCCCCATCCCTTATCTGTGAGCTTGATCATGTTTTGAAATGGGCATAAAGTGCGCCACGTCATCGGAATGACGTCGGCTGTTCGTGGCGGAGTATGCACTTGTGCACCCAGATACGTGCCTCCTGGATGGATCTAGGATCCCTGTTCGCACCAACGTCGTTGGTCGACAGAGCCAGCAGCTTACATAAATTACAAAGTGCGAAGCACGTGAACAACGTGCCATCTCAACGAGGATTATTTTATGATGAAAATGGCTCCTTCCCTGATCGCCATCGCTATGGCCACCATGGGTGCAACTGCAGCTCACGCCGCTGACGACATCTACTTCGGCGCCGGTGTTGGTGCAACTCACTTCAACGGTCTGAACAAGATCGAAGGCGTGAACGTTGGCGAAGAAGATGCGGCTGCTGCCAATGCCTTCGTTGGTTACAACTTCAACGAATACTTCGGTTCCGAGCTGGGCTACCAGTACACCGGCCGTGGCAACACCGACGGCAACCGTTACGAGAGCCAGGGTGCCACCCTGTCCGGTATCGCTCGTCTGCCGCTGGGCAACGATTTCTCCCTGTTCGGTGAAGCTGGCGCCTACTGGGGCCACACCGACGGTCTGGGCACCAGCGATACCAAAGTATCCCCGCTGGCCGGTGCCGGTGTGACCTACAAGGTCAATGACGCGCTGGATCTGCAAGCTCGCTACCGCTACATGTGGGACGTGGCTGACCTGCACGCCGACAACGTACGCTACAAGTCCAACCAGAGCGTTGCGACCTTGGAAGCCGTTTACCACCCGTTCCGTACTTCCTACGTAGCGCCTGCTCCGGCCCCGGTTGTTGAAGAAGCACCGGCCCCGGCTCCGCAAATCGTTGAGAAGAACTTCGCCCTGAACTCCGACGTGCTGTTCGCCTTTGGCAAAGACAGCCTGAAAGCCGAAGGTGTGCAAGCCCTGAACGCTCTGTACCAGCAAATCGTTGAGTTCCAGCCGAAAGACGGCAACGCCGTTGTTGTTGGTTACACCGACCGTATCGGTTCCGACGCTTACAACCAGAAGCTGTCTGAAGCTCGTGCCCGCACCGTTGCCAACTTCCTGGTCAGCAAGGGTATGGCTGCCAGCAAGGTTGCCATCGAAGGTCGCGGCGAAGCCAACCCGGTCACCGGCACCAAGTGTGACGGCGTCAAGGCCAAGGCTCAGCTGATCTCCTGCCTGGCTCCGGACCGTCGCGTAGAAGTTCGCGTATCCGGCGTACAAGAAGTTCAAAAGTAATCTGACTTCGCTCAGGTAACGTAAAAAAGGGGATGCCACGGCATCCCCTTTTGCTGTCTCTCTCCTCCCCCCAGCGACACTCTCTGTCTCACCTTTTCTCCCCTTTACCCCCGTATTGCGGCCCCGCGACACCGGTGTCGGCGCTGCATATCTGTGCAGAAACTTGATCACGCTGATTCAAAAGAATACAGTAGCAACGCTTGTAAGACATTGGATGAACTATTAAAAGTGCTCAGTGCCCGGTTAGTTGTCCATGGAGAAACAGCTTCATGAGAATCCAGGTTTCCATCCATTTTTTATTCAAGCCGTCCGTGATCCGCTCACGGTGTCGCACATGAAGTGTCATCTGCGACCGGTATAACAAAGAGTGCGCAGTACGCCCATAGCACGGCAACTCAACAAGGATAAAACGATGAAAATGAAAATGGCACCAACCCTGATTGCTCTGGCCATTGCAGCCATGGGAACCACCACCGCTCAGGCGGCCGACGACTGGTACACGGGTATGGGTGCAGGTTGGGCCTATGGCCACGACCTGGATACCTTCGGCCAGGATGCTGACAAGGACGCCACCGCGCTCTCCCTGTTCGGCGGTTACAACTTCACCGAGAACTTTGCCGCCGAGCTCGGCTATCTCTATGCCGGCAAGGCTGGCGTCGATGGCGTCGACTTCAAAACCCAGGGTGCCACCCTGTCCGGTATCGCACGCCTGCCCATGAATGACATCTTCTCCGTCTTCGCCGAAGGGGGTGCCTACTTCAACCACGTCAACGGCAACGGCCAGAGCGACAACGGCACCTCGCCGCTGGCGGGTCTGGGTCTGACTGCCAAGCTCTCCGACCTTATCGACCTGCAGGCCCGCTACCGCTACATGTGGGATCTGGGTGACGATCAGAAAACCTGGAAAACCGACATGAGCGTCGCCACCCTGGAACTGGTGATGCACCCGAACCGCACCACCTATGTGGCACCGGCCCCGGCACCGGCTCCCGAGCCGGTTCCCGAGCCCGTCATGGTCGACAAGAACTTCTCCCTGAGCTCGGACGTGCTGTTTGCCTTCGGCAAATCCACCCTGAAGCCGGAAGGGGCTGCTGCGCTCAACACCCTGTATCAGCAGATCGTCGACGTCCAGCCGAAAGATGGCAGCGCCGTGGTGGTGGGTTACACCGACCGCATCGGCTCCGATGCCTACAACCTGAAGCTGTCTGAAGCCCGTGCCCGCACCGTGGCCGACTTCCTGGTTGGCAAGGGTCTGCCGGCTGGCAAGGTTTCCATCGAAGGTCGTGGTGAAGCCAACCCGGTCACCGGCACCCAGTGTGACGGCATCAAGGCCAAGGCTCAGCTGATCACCTGCCTGGCACCGGATCGCCGCGTCGAAGTGCGCGTCACCGGCGTACAGGAAGTGCAGCAATAAGGGGACAACCACCTGTTAAAAAAAGGGGCCATTCCGGCCCCTTTTTTAATGCCCGGACGGCACCGCCAGCGCGGGCAGCCCACCTGCCTGTCTCACCGATTTTCCATACAGATGCGTCACTTAAATGGTTAATGCGCTCACATCGCCTATACATAATGTTGGCTATACATAGCAAAGGGCTGGGAGCCCTATAACACCCAACATCGACGAGGATACGCGATGAACATAAGACTGAAACCTGTGTGGATTGTATTGGCATTGGCGACGAGTGCCGCCCAGGCGGCACCTGTTCACGACTGGTATGTGGGGGCTGGGGGTGGCTGGGCCTTTGCCCATGACATCGATGATTTCAGCAAGGACGTCGGCAAGGACGCGACCGCCATCAACGCCTTTGTCGGCTACAACTACAACGAGAATCTGGGGGCAGAGCTCGGCTACCTCTCCACCGGTGACTGGGATATCGCCGGCCAGGACTTCAACAGCAAGGGGGCCACCCTGTCGGTCATTGGCCGTTTGCCGCTGGGGGACATCTTCTCTGTCTTTGCCGAAGGGGGCGGTTATCTCTATCACGTCGACTCCGTCAACGGGGGAGATGACAATCTGGCTCCCCTGGCGGGTCTGGGCCTGACCGCCAGACTGAGCGACTGGGTAGACATCCAGACCCGCTACCGCTACATGGTGCGAGTCGGGGACGATCCTGACAACGATAAGGTGGGCAGCGGTACCAAACGCTGGGTCAGCGACATCAGTACCGCCACCATCGAGCTGGTACTTCACCCCAATCGCACCGTCGCCGCAGTGCCGGTGGCCGCGCCTCTGGTCGTGGCACCGCCGCCCCCGGCTCCCGAGCCGGTGGATCAGACCTTCAACCTGAGTTCGGATGTGCTGTTTGCCTTTGGCAAGGCGGAGCTCAAACCGGAGGGGATGCAGGCACTCGACGCCCTCTACCAGCAGATCGTCGACGTCAAACCCAAGGATGGCAACGCCATGGTGATGGGCTACACCGACCGCATCGGCTCGGATGCCAATAACCAGGCACTGTCGGAGGCCCGTGCAAGCACGGTCGCCAACTTCCTGATTGGCAAGGGGCTGCCCGCAGACAAGGTGAGCATCCAGGGCAATGGCGAGAGCAACCCGGTCACCGGCACCCAGTGTGATGCCATCAAGGCCAGGGCTGCCCTCATCGACTGCCTGGCCCCGGATCGCCGGGTCGAAATCCGGGTCACCGGTGTCAGCAATCCCGCCGAGCCCGCCCCCGCCGAGCAACCGGCACAATAACCTCCTCTTCCTTCACAGCTGTGCACAAAAAAGGGATGCCGAGGCATCCCTTCTGCATGTCTGTCCCCTTGGGATCAGAAGGAAGTACGACGATAGCGGCGGTACTCGGGGCGCCAGAAGTTCGCCTCGATGGCCTGATCGATCACATCATCGGGGGTCTGCACCGCCTTGCCCTGCAACATGGCGGTCTTGGCCACCATCTTGGCGATGTAGCGGGAGACCTGATGGATGTCCGCCAGATCCGGCAGCAAGGAGCCCTCTTCCCCCTTCACCAGGGGTGAACAATCCGCCAGGGCACGGCTGGCCGACATCAGCATGGCATCGGTCACCCGGTTGGCACCGGAGGCGATCACCCCAAGGCCGATACCCGGGAAGATGAAGGAGTTGTTGCACTGGGCGATGACGTAGCGCTTGCCCTTGTACTCCACCGGTGCGAACGGGCTGCCGGTGGCGACCAGCACCTGGCCGTCGGTCCAGCGAATGAGATCCGCCGGGGTGGCTTCCACCCGGGAAGTGGGGTTGGAGAGCGGGAAGATGATGGGACGGGCACAGTGCTTGTGCATGGTCTTGACCACCTCTTCGGTGAAGAGGCCCGGCTGGCCGGAGACCCCGATCAGGATGTCCGGGCGACCGTGCTCCATCACCTCCAGCAGGGAGATGTTGTCCCCCACCGGCCACTCCTTGATCCGTTCGACCGGCTGGGAGAGCTTGCGCTGGAAGTCGAGCTGGTTGGGGATCTTGTCGGTGATGAGACCGAATCGATCCACCATGAAGACCCGGCCCCGCGCCTCGGCGTCGGTCAGCCCTTCGGCCTTCATCTGCGCCACGATCTGCTCGGCGATGCCGCACCCGGCACTGCCCGCCCCGAGGAAGGCGACCCGCTTCTCGGAGAGCTTGGCACCGGAGGCCTTGCAGGCGGCGATGAGGCTGCCCAGGGTCACCGCGGCGGTCCCCTGAATGTCATCGTTGAAGCAGCACAGCTCATCCTTGTAGCGGTTGAGCAGCGGGGTGGCATTGCCCTGGGCGAAATCCTCGAACTGCAGCAGGATATCCGGCCAGCGGCGCTTGACCGCCTGGATGAAGGCATCGACGAACTCGTCGTACTCTTCGCCGGAGATGCGCGGATGGCGCCACCCCATGTAGAAGGGGTCGTTCAGCAACTGCTGGTTGTTGGTGCCCACGTCCAGCACCACCGGCAGGCAGTAGGCAGGGGAGATGCCGCCACAGGCGGTGTAGAGGGAGAGCTTGCCGATGGGAATGCCCATGCCGCCGATGCCCTGATCCCCGAGGCCCAGGATGCGTTCGCCATCGGTGACCACGATCACCTTGACGTTCTGCTTGGTGGCGTTTTGCAGCATGTCATCGATCCTGTCCTTGTCCGGATAGGAGATGAAGAGGCCGCGGGCGCGGCGATAGATGTTGGAGAACTCCTCGCACGCCTTGCCGACCGTCGGGGTGTAGATGACCGGCAGCATTTCGGTGAGGTGGTTGTTCAGCAGGCGGTAGAAGAGCGTTTCGTTGGTATCCTGGATGTTGCGCAAATAGATGTGCTTGTCCATGTCGTTGCCAAACGCCATGAACTGGCGATAGGCACGCTCTGCCTGCTCTTCGATGGTTTCGATGTTCTGGGGCAGCAGACCTTCCAGGTTGAAGCTGCTGCGTTCTTCGCTGGTGAAGGCGCTGCCCTTGTTGAGCAGCGGCGTCTCCAGCAGGGCTGGACCTGCGTAGGGAATGTAGAGGGGACGTTTCTGATTATTATCTTCAAACATGGATCTGTACCTTGACTGTGTGGCCCGTCGATCCTATGGGCTTGAGCCAACAATTTCAAAGGGTTTGCACCTCCCTTGCGAAAGGTTTGCGACCCAGTCGACGAAAGGCCCCCGGAGTCTGACCCGTCAGACGCCGAAAACGGTTGGCAAAGTTGGCGCCGTCGCTGTATCCGACCCGGGCCGCCAGCTCGGCCAGCGGCCAGTTGGTGTAGAGCAGCAACTGGCGCGCCTTGTTCATGCGAAGTCCGGTGAGCCAGGCCATGGGGCCCATGCCGAACACCTGCTGGCAGAGCCGGTGCAGATGGGGTACCGAGCAGGCCATCTGGTCGGCCAGCAGGGCCACGCTCCAGGGCTCGTCCAGACGTGCCTCCACCCGCCGAAACAGCGCCTGCAGCCGCAGCTCCGGCGTGCCGCGCACCTCCCCCTGCAGGGTCCGCTCCAAGAGCGCCAGCAGCAGGCTCAGCAGCTGGGGCTGGAGCGGCGAACGTATTCCCTCCCCCTGCATCAGGCTGAGCAGGTGGTAGAGCTGCTCCCCCTCCTCCCCCTGCCAGATGCGATGGCCAAGCCGGTGCAGATGCTGCCAGCGCGGCACGTCGTCCAGCAGGATCCAGCTGGTATGCCAGACTTCCCCCACCAGCCTGAGGCCCCCCGGCACGGCGGCCGGGAGAAAGACCAGGGCTCCCGCCGGGATGGGCTGCTCCCCGCCATCGGTGAGCAGGGCGCCCCCCTCGTCATGGCTCACCATCAGGATGTGAAACTCCGGTCGGTTGCGGCGGATAAGGTAGTGCTCCCGTATCGTCGAGAGGCCGGTCAGGAAGACGCCCGCCTCCCCAAGCAGGGGCAGCCCTTCGCGTCCCAGCATCCGCTCTTCGCAGGCCGGGGCGATTTCCAGACACTCGCTGATAAATGGCATAGCACCTCAACAGGATAGTTTTGCACAAGAAAGCCGAGAGAGGCTCACAGTGAAGCCTCCCGATATCACCCCTATCATACCCACGACAAAACCTGATTTTTACCAACCCGGTTAACATAAATGAATTATTGGCAAGCGATTTTAAAACAAACCACCGATCGCGAGTTCATGACGCGACTGTGGCGACTGGCCCTGCCGGTTTCGCTGCAATCCATGATGTTCTCCCTGCTCGGCCTCATCGACATCATGATGGTGAGCCAGCTCGGCACCACGGCTGTGGCGGCGGTCGGCTTGGGCAACCGGGTCTTCTTCTTCAATCTGCTGGTGATAGCGGGGCTCTCGGGCGGGGTCTCGGTGTTGGCGGCACAATATTTCGGCCGTGGCGAGATGGCCGGGGTGCGCCGCTCCCTGGCCCTGGCCCTGGTGGGCGCCCTGACGGTAAGCCTGCCCTTTGCCCTCGTCTATGTGCTCTCACCGGGCAGCGTGCTCGGGTTTGCCAGCCAGGAGCCCGCGCTGCGCGAGCTGGCCGACGAGTTCCTGATGATCACCGGCGCCACCATCCTCTGCACCGCCGTGGTGGTGCCCCTGGAGTCGGCCCTGCGCTCGGTGGGCAATGCCGCGGCGCCGACCCGTATCGGCATCATCGCCATCATCGCCAACGTCATCCTCAACTATGCCCTCATCTTCGGCCATTTCGGCGCCGAGGCCATGGGAGTAGCCGGTTCCGCCTGGGGCACCACCCTGTCGCGCCTGCTGCAGACCGCGCTGCTGCTTGCCTATGTGTGGCGTGCCGAGCCCCGTCTCATCCCGCGCAAGCAAGACTGGCTCGCCGCCTTCAAGCGCAAGGAGGTGGTGCGCTTCACCCTGATCGCCCTGCCGCTGTTGCTGCACGACGGGCTCTGGGCCTTCGGCATGCTGCTCTACGGCTTCCTCTACGCGCACCTCGGCACCGACGCCCTGGCCATCATGACCACCCTCGGCACGCTGGAGAGCATCCTCATCTCCCTCTTCTTCGGGCTGGCGGTGGCCTGCTCCACCCTGCTCGGTCACCGGCTCGGGGCCGAGGAGTATGACGAGGCCTGGCAGCACTCCCAGCTCTTCCTGCTGCTGGCCCCCGTCGGCGCCCTGCTGGTGGGGACCGCCGTCTGGCTGATGCAGGGCAGCCTGCTGCAATGGGTCGGCAACCTGCCGGGCGAGCTGATGACTGAGGCCGGCCAGGTGCTCGCCATCATGTGTCTGGGCATGCTGCTCAAGGTATTCAACATGGTGGGGATCGTCGGGGTGCTGCGCTCGGGGGGGGACGTCAACTACAGCATCTTCATCGACATCGTCGGCATGTGGTGCATCGGCCTGCCGCTGGCCTGGGTGGCGGTCAGCCTGCTGGGCTGGCCCCTCTCCTGGGTGGTGGCCGTGGTCCTGCTGGAGGAGCTCTCCAAGGTGCTGCTGGTGCAGCGCCGCATTCGCCAGCGGCGCTGGCTGCGCAATCTGGTGCTGGGATAAGGGAAGAGCGCAAAGCGGGAAAATGCGGGGTCATATCAATGACAGAAAATCCCGCTTTGCAGTATGCTGGCCCCCTCTTCAATCAGAGGCGGGGTGCGCCGGCCATGCCGACCCTTGTGCCCCTGCCCAGTAGTCGTTTAAGGAGACGAGCATGCAACCACAAAAAGAGCGGATCACCGAGACTGCCCTGCTGGAGATGGCCAACAAGATCATTCGTGAACACGAGGACTTCATCCACGGCATGCGCGCCGACTCGGTGGAGCAGAAGGGGGACATTCTGGTGTTCAAGGGGGAGTTCTTCCTGGCTGAGGACGGCACCCCGACCGGCAAGACCATGGCGGTGTTCAACATGTTCAAGCTGCTGGCCCAGCAGCTCTCCGGCAAATACACCCTGGCCTGACGCCAGCCCCGTCATCACCGGATGCCGCCCTCAGGCGGCATCCGTTTTTGTGCGCCCTGCATCGCCCGCGGGTTTGCCGGCCTCGGCCACCACGCAGTTGCGACCCGCCATCTTGGCCATGTAGAGGCACTCGTCCGCCCGGTTGAGCAGATCCTCCACCCCCTCGCCACGCTGGGCCAGGGTCAGACCGATGCTCACCGTCACCTCCAGCAGCTCGTCGGAGGTGGGGCTTTTCACCAACCTCGCCTCCACCGCGACCCGCAGCCGCTCCGCCACCCGCTTGGCTTGTGCCAGATCCGTGCAACCGGGCAACAGGATGGCAAACTCCTCCCCGCCGTAACGCCCGAGCACCATGCCGGGCTCCAGTTGTTCCGACAGGGTGGCCGCCACCTCCTTGAGCACCGCATCCCCCGCCAGATGGCCGAAGGTGTCGTTGATGCGCTTGAAGCGGTCCAGATCCAGCAGCAGCACCGCGAAGGGAGCCTGTTTGCGGATCATGGCGGCCCTCGCCTTCTCGAGCTGCTTCATCAGCAGGCGGCGGTTCATCATGCCGGTCAGCTCGTCCGTGGTGGATTCCCGATAGAGTTGCAGCAGCATGTTGAGCTGGCCGCACTGCACCCAGGCGCTGGCGATGGCAAAGAGCCCCAGCAGCCAGACCTGGTTGAGGGTCTGCACGCTCCAAAGAGGCTGGCCCACCAGCAACCAGTTGCCCGCCAGCATGGTGGCCAGAATGCCCCCCGCCAGTTGCAGGCTGAGGGAGAGGGGAATGGGGAAGATGGCGAACAGGCTGATGAGCAGATAGGGGAAGGCCATGTAGCCCGCCTGCATCTCCTGATCCGCGCCGAAGCTGTGCAGGCAGATGAGGGAGAAGAGCATCATCACCGCCATCAGGTAGCCCAGCGCCAGCTTCATGCGCTCGCGCTTGAAGTGGATGAGATAGGAGAGGGGGATGAGGGGCGAGAGGGCCAGCAGGCAGAAGATCCTGACCTGGAACAGCGCCTCGAACTGGATGGCTGGCAGGGTCAGCCAGTCCACCAGGGCCCAGCTCGGGAGCCCCGCCATCAGCAGACAGGTGAGCAGCCGCAGCCGCACCGTCATGAAGCCCATCCGGGTCAGGGTAAAATCTTCGGAGTGGGCGCGGGCACTCCAGAACTCCGACAGCTTCAGCATCCAGAGTCTCCATCTTCGAACCGAGGGCTCATTCTACACCGTCCCCATTCTGATGCATCAGCCTCCCTCCCCTTTGTGAGGGATCGGTCTCACACAAACCGGCGGATCTTAATCGCCACAGGAAAACGTTTCAACCCATCGAGAAATAAACGAGTTTGCGCTCAATTAGCGCTGGAAAGCGCGATACCAATCACTAAAATAGCGCCCAATTTTCTCCCATCCCCCCACACATTCGAGGTATTTATGGAACAGGCTGCCGCCCCAAGCGCCATCCGAGAGGCCCATCCCCCCAGGCGAGCCCACAGCGAACTGGTCTACGGCATCGAGGATGTCCCCCTCTGCCCCAGACCCTGTTCGCCGCCCTGCAGCATATGCTCGCCATGTTTGTCGCCATCATCACCCCGCCCCTCATCATCGCCAACGCCCTCGGCCTCCCCGCCGACGACACCCGCTACATCGTCTCCATGTCCCTGGTCATGTCCGGCATCGCCTCCTTCATCCAGACCCGCCGTTTCGGCCCCCTCGGTTCCGGCCTGCTCTCGGTACAGGGCACCAGCTTCAACTTCCTCGGTCCCATCATCGCCTCCGGCCTCGCCCTCAAGCAGGCGGCCATGCCCACCGACGATCTGCTGGGCACCCTGTTCGGCACCATGCTGGCAGCGGCCCTCACCATCGTCGTCATGAGCCGCTTCCTGCACCTGGTCAAACGGATCATCACCCCGCTGGTGACCGGCATCGTGGTATTGCTCATCGGCCTGACCCTCATCAAGGTAGGGCTCATCAGCATGGGGGGCGGCTATGGCGCGCTGGCGGACGGCAGCTTCGCCAGCCACACCAACCTCTTTCTCTCCCTGCTGGTGCTCGGCCTCATCGTGCTGATGCAGCGCAGTCGCAACCCCTGGTTGCGCCTCTCCGCCATCATGATCGCCATGCTGGCGGGCTATGCAGTGGCACTGCTGCTGGGCAAGGTGGCTGCCCCCACCTTCGACGGCCCCCTGCTGATGGTGCCTGTTCCGCTGCACTACGGGCTCGGCTTTGACTGGCAGCTGTTCGTGCCGCTCGCCATCATCTTCGTGGTGACGGCGCTGGAAGCCATCGGCGACATGACCGCCACCTCCGACATCTCCGGCGAGCCGCTGGAAGGGCCGGTCTACATGGCGCGGATCAAGGGGGGCGTGCTGGCCGATGGCGCCAACTCCATGCTGGCGGCGGTCTTCTCCACCTTCCCCATGTCCACCTTCGCCCAGAACAACGGCGTCATCCAGCTGACCGGGGTGGCCAGCCGCCATGTCGGCCTCTTCATCGCCGCCATGCTGGCCCTGCTCGGCCTGTTCCCGGCGGTGGCGAGCCTGGTGCAACAAATACCTGAACCCGTGCTCGGCGGCGCCACCATCGTCATGTTCGGTACCATCGCCGCCGCCGGGGTGCGCATCATCTCCCGGGAGGAGCTCGACCGCCGCGCCCTGATGATCCTGGCGGTGTCGCTCGCCATGGGTCTCGGAGTGGCCCAGGTGCCCGAGGTGCTGCAACACCTGCCGGAGCTGGCCAGGAGCGTGCTCTCCTACGGCGTCGCCACCGGCGGCCTCACCGCCATCCTGCTCAATCTGCTGCTGCCCAGGCGCGCCGCCGCACAGGCCTGACACTCCGCCATCCTTGCACCAAAGCCCCGCCATGCGGGGCTTTACCTTGTTTGCCCCCGCGCGTACTGTGCTTGGCAGCCTCTGCCAAAGGATGCCTTTCATGCCTTATACCCTGCTGCCCCCGCCGCCCGCCCACCAGACACCCGACCAGATCCTGGCCGAGGAGCAGCGCTGGCTGCGGGAGTGCGCCGGTGACGGCGAGCCCAGGGCCCTCCTCTGGCAGGGCCCCCAATGCCTCATCGTCACCCGCAAGGATACCCGTTTGCCCCGCTACCAGGCCGCCTGCGAACAGCTTGCCGCCGAGGGCTGGCCGGTGTTCGTGCGCGACAGCGGCGGCACCGCCGTGCCCCACGGCGCCGGCATCCTCAACCTCTCCCTCATGCTGCCCCGCATCACCACGGATCTGGCCCACTACTACCGGCTGCTGGGGGCGCCCCTGCTCGCCCTGCTGGAGGAACACGGTCTTGCGGGCAGCTACGACTTCGTGCCCGGCTCGTTTTGCGACGGCCAGTACAACCTGGTGATCGGAGGGCGCAAGGTGACCGGCACCGCCCAGCGCTGGCTGGCGCCGGGCCGGGAGCACGACGGCGCCGTGCTGGCTCAGGCCATGCTGCTGGTGGCGGGGGATGTGGACCAGGGCACCCGGATGGCGAGCCGCTTCTACGAACTGGCCGGGGGCGAGCTGCGCTTTGCTCCGGGCACCTCCACCACCCTGTCCCACGCCATTGGCTGGCAGGGGGATGAGGCGGCCCTGGTGAGCCGGGTGAGCAGGGCGCTGGCGCAGCGGCTCACCGGAGATATTCCCTCCCCCTGACCCCCTGGGGGCAACAAGCGCTGCCATTCATTGCGTAAAATGCAAAAAAGCCACGATGAGAGTCGTGGCTTTTGCGTATTTCGCACAGATATTGTCAGAAGAGCCGGGATCCGGGTTTTGCCATCCCAGCCCGGATCCCGGTTGACACCATGGACAGGAGCCCGGTGACAGGACTTCCCGCAGGCCCGCTTCTCATCAGGCCGTCTGCGGCTCGGGCTCGGACTCCGTATCCCGGTCCCGGCTGAAGTAGGCGCGGGTCTCGGCAATCACCACGTGGCGCAGGCCGATGAGGCCGATGAGGTTGGGCACCGCCATCAGGCCGTTGACGATGTCGGCCAAGAGCCAGATCAGGTCCAGATGGAGGAAGGCACCGCTCGCCACCAGCACCAGATAGATGAGGCGGTAGGGTTTGATCGCCTTCACCCCGAACAGGTACTCGGTGCAGCGCTCGCCGTAGTAGTTCCAGCCAAGGATGGTGGTAAAGGCGAAGAACAAGAGGCCGATGCTCACCAGATACTGGCCCACATGGGCATCCAGCCCCTGGGCAAAGGCCAGACTGGTCATGGCCGCACCGCTCACATCGCCGCTCCACACCCCGGTCACCACCAGCGTCAGGCCGGTCATGGTGCAGATGATGATGGTGTCGATGAAGGTACCGGTCATGGAGACCAGCCCCTGCTCCACGCAGGAATCGGTCTTGGCCGCCGCCGCCGCGATGGGGGCCGAGCCCAGGCCCGACTCGTTGGAGAAGACCCCGCGCGCCACCCCGGACTGGATCGCCAGCATGATGCCGGCGCCGACGAAGCCGCCGGTGGCCGCATGGCCGGTGAAGGCGCTCCCGATCACCAGCATGACCGCATCGGGCAGGGCGCCTGCATTGTTCACCAGCACCCCGGCACAGGCGACGATGTAAAAGATGGCCATGAAGGGCACCACCTTGCTCGACACACTGGAGATGGACTGAATACCCCCCAGGGTCACCAGCGCCACGATCAGGGTCAGCACCACGGCGGTCACTTCACGAGGTACCGAGAAGGAGAGGCTCATGGCATCACTGATGGCATTGACCTGGGGGAAGGTACCGATGCCGAAGAAGGCGACGCCGATGCCGAACAGGGCAAACAGCTTGGCGAGCGGCCTGGAGCCGAGCCCCTTCTCCAGATAGTACATGGGGCCACCCGCCATCTGGCCGTTGGCGTCCTGCTGGCGATATTTCACCGCCAGCAGGCACTCGGCATACTTGGTGGCCATGCCGAACAGGGCGGCCATCCACATCCAGAACAGGGCGCCGGGGCCGCCCAGCTTGATGGCGGTGGCGACCCCGACGATGTTGCCGGTGCCGATGGTGGCGGAGAGGGCGGTGCACAGGGCGCCGAAGCTGGAGACATCCCCCTGCTTGCCCTGACCCTGATCGCGGCCAAAGACCAGCTTGAGGGCCAGCGGCAAACGCACGATCTGAAGCAGACCCAGACGCAGGGTGAGATAGATACCGGTCCCGACCAGCAGGATCAGCAGGGGGGGACCCCAGATAAAGCTATCGATGGCGGCGAGCGCCGATTGAATTGATGACATGCATCCTCCTTAAAAAACAACGATTAAGGAGGAGAAGGATGATCTTCCCATAGGTGTCGCGATCGGCCAGAGGCGATCGGATGCGGGCCAAGAATGTGTTCACACTCTTACTGCGAGGCCGTGATCAAGGCTCATGCGCAGCTCGCTTATGTGGGACCGAGAGGCTCATGTACTCACATACACCCCGGTTCCTGCGCGGCGCTTTACCTTGCTGACGACCTCTCGTGACAGATTGTGAACAGTTCCAAGCTCAGGTACAACCATCCCATCCCCTCTGTCCTTTTGCCTGAGAGTTTCCGGCGCCAGATTGCGATGCAATCGTGGTGCCTTGCTCCTTCGGCGCCCGATCTAACGGGTCTCTCCAGAGTATCGTCCAGTAGCAGTCCACACCGGTTGCCCGGTACCTGAAAGATTCACTTCTTCGGTGGATGGTTGCCCATCGCTCTCCTGCTACCTTCATCCGAACTAGTTTGGATTAGGAAGCGGGCATGGTAATCCAAAAACTGTGAGCTGTCTCGCACTCCCTGGCCCCGGCGCCCCCTTTTTACATGGCCGCAACACCCAGGCCTGATGTTATTAGTTCGTTAACTATCAACAGCTTATCAAGCTCCCTTCGGGGGCGATCCCCATCACGGCCCTGAACGCTCCCCGTATCAAGAGCCTGTTTCGTCTCGACCAGAAAAACTTGCCAACATATCCAATCAAAATGCTTGCACACAAACTCAATAAGCCGATAATCCCGCGCATAACTAAGCACTTCGCAAGGGAGTTATGCAATGTGCCTGGTTGGTCCCTCCGGACCGCTCGCCTGAGCCGGCCGTCGCCGGTTCAATCGCATATGGCTTGGGCATATCACGCCCCCTAAGGATTTTCAAAAGAGAATGAACGAGACCCTGGTCGCACAAGATTACCGTCAGTTGGTTGAACAATTCGGCTCCCCCCTGCTGCTGCTCGACAAGGCAGCCGTCCGCAAACAGTATCGGGCCCTGGCGGCCGCCCTGCCCGATGTGCGCTTGCATTATGCACTCAAGCCCCTGCCCCACGAGGCGGTGGTCTCTGTCTTGAAGGAAGAGGGGGCCTGTTTCGATCTGGCCACCAATGGCGAAGTGGATCTGGTGCGCAGCCAAGGGGTTCGCCCGGGGCGCTGCATCCATACCCATCCCATCAAGCGCGACAGCGACATCCGTTATGCCCTGGAATTCGGCTGCACCGTGTTTGTCTATGACAACCCGCTGGAGCTGGAGAAATTCCTGCCCTACAAGGACGAGGTGAAACTGCTGCTGCGGGTCAGCTTCCCGAACCCCGAGACCAAGGTCGATCTTTCCAAGAAGTTCGGCTGCACCCCGGAGCAGGCACTGCCGTTGCTGCAACTGGCCCAGGCCAAGGGGATCAAGGTGATGGGGCTGTCATTCCACGTCGGCTCCCAGGTGCCCCATGCCCGTCGCCACGTGCAGGCCATCGACGCCTGCCGCGAGATCATGGAGCAGGCCTGGGAGCTAGGGCTCAAGCCCTGGGTGCTGGACATCGGCGGCGGCTTTCCGGTGGACTATGACGGCGGCGAGTTCGACATCGACGGTTTCTGCGCCCCGATCCGCGAGGCCCTGGCCAAGCTGCCCGCCACGGTGCAGAAGATTGCCGAGCCGGGCCGCTTCATCAGCGCGCCGGCCATGACCTCGGTTTCCAGCGTGATGGGCAAGGCCCACCGCGGCGACAAGATCTGGTACTACCTGGATGACGGTCTCTACGGCAGCTACAACGGCCAGCTCTACGACCACGTTACCTACCCGGTGAGCACGCCCTATGCCCACGGCGAACTGCACAATGCGGTGCTCTCCGGCCCCACCTGCGACAGCGTGGACGTCATCCGCGACAGCATCATGCTGCCGGATCTCGAGATCGGCGAGCTGGTGGTGGGTCGGGTGATGGGGGCCTACACCTGGGCCTCCGCCTCCACCTTCAACTTCTTCCCCAAGGCGAGCATCCTGATCCTGGACAGCGCCCAGAAGCAGAAGCTGGTTGCCGTGGCCTGAGACCAGGACCCGCGCACAAAAAAGAGGGGACGCCGCGGCGTCCCCTCTTTCATTTCATCACCAGACTAGATGAACTGGCTCGTCAGCAGCCAGCCGGTGTAGGCGACGAAGCAGGCGAGCAGCACGCCCCCCTCCAGCCGGTTGATGCGCCCCTGCCCCTTGCGGCCCAGACACATCACCAGCAGCAACAGGGTCAGCCCCATCATGATGCTCCAGTCGCGGGAAAGCACTTCGGGCGCCACCTCGAGCGGGTGGATGCCGGCGGCGATGCCCACCACGGCCAGGGTGTTGAACAGGTTGGAACCCAGCACGTTGCCAAGGGCCAGATCGTGCTCGTTCTTGCGAATGGCGATGAGGGACGATGCCAGCTCCGGCAGGGAGGTCCCCACCGCAACTATGGTCAGGCCAATCACCAGATCGCTGATGCCAAAGCCCTGGGCGATGGTCACCGCCCCCCACACCAGCAGACGGGAAGCCCCGATCAGCAGCACCAGGCCGACGATGAGCCAGAGGATGGCGCTCTTGAGAGACATGCCCTCGGAGACGATGTCCTCCTCAGTATCAGTATCCAGCGCATCCCCCTTGCCGTTCATGCCGGCCCAGATGGACCAGCCCATCAGCACTGCGAACACAGCCCCCAGAATGGCGGCATCCATCCGGCCCAGATTGCCATCGATGAGCAGGGCGCCGGAGAGCAGGGTGATGCCGAGCAGGATGGGGATCTCCTTGCGCACCACCTGGGAGGCGACGGCAATGGGGCTGATCAGGGCGGTCAGACCCAGGATCAGGGCAATATTGGTGATGTTGGAGCCATAGGCATTGCCGAGCGCGAGCCCGGGATTGCCCTGGGAGGCCGCCAGCGCGGAGACCACCATCTCGGGGGCCGAGGTACCAAAACCGATGATCACCATGCCGATCAGCAGCGGCGGCATACCGGCGTAACGGGCGGTGGCGGCGGCGCCGTCCACGAACTTGTCGGCACTCCAGACCAGCAACGCCAGTCCGGCAATCAGGGCAACAAAAGCCAGGGTCATATTGTTCTATCTCATCCACGGCAAACACGAGAGCCAGGCAAGTTGCCTGGCTCCATCCAAACGCGGCCTCAGTGTAACGGGGTCGCTTGCTATTTCAAGGTGTAATCAAACGCCGATTAATCTTTCACAGCGCCGCCAGCAGGCTCTGGGCATCCGACACCTCGAACTTGCCTGGCGCCTCCACGAAGAGCCGCTCCACCACACCGTCGTTGGCGATGAGGGCAAAACGCTGGGCCCGCACGCCGCCGAAGGCGCCGGTCTCCTTGGCCAGACCCAGTGCCCGGGTCCAGCTGCCGTCACCGTCCGCCATCATGGTGATGGCAGAGGCGTTCTGGGCCTCTTGCCACGCCTTCATCACGAAGGCGTCGTTGACCGACAGACAGCACAGTTCCACCCCCTTGGCCTTGAACTGATCGGCCAGCACCACGTAGCCCGGCAGGTGAGCGTTGGAGCAGGTGGGGGTGAAGGCGCCGGGCACCGCAAAGAGCACCACCCGCTTGTCGGCAAACAGGGCCTGGGTATCCTTCACCTGCTTGCCCTCGGCGGTGATAAAGGTAAATTCCCCTGCGGGCAGGGATTGACCGACCGTGATCATGATGACGCATCCTTCTGTGGTTCAAAGAGGCCCAGTCTACCCCATTCCACCAGAAGGCGAAGGGGTCCATCGAGCAGCAACCAAGCGATCGGGGAGCGAACGCCTGTCGCCCCTATTTCTGGCCTGATGGCAGGCGCCTTGCCTGCCAGGTGGCGATGGCGAGCAGGGAGTCAGGCGTGAACTCGTCCGCCCGATCGGCTATCTCGCCCAGGCTCATCCAGTGCACCTCGCTCACCTCTTCGGCCTGCAGTTGCAGCGGCCCCTGATAGTGACAACTGAACAGGCCGCCCCAGACCCGGTAGCGGCTGCAGCTCGCCTCCCCTTCGGCATAGAAGGTGCCGTAATCCTGCAGGGGCACGTCGCGGATCCCCAGCTCCTCGGCCAGCTCTCGCCGGGCGGAAAGGGCCATGGCCTCCCCCGTGGTCACCACGCCACCGGCGCAGGCATCCAGCATGCCGGGGCAAAAATCCTTGCTCGGGGTGCGCCGCTGCACCAGGATGCGCTCAGCCTCATCCAGCACCAGGATGTAGCTGGCACGATGGCGCAGGTTTTCCTGACGCACCCTGGCGCGCTCGGCCACCCCGATCACCCTGTCCTGCTCGTCTACTATGTCCACCCACTCCACGTGCGGCACCTTTGTCATGTCTGCAATGGCCGCAGTATATCGGGCCCCGGACCCGGACTCTCACTACTTTTTCAACGCCGGGGCTGCACGCCAGCCGATCACAAGACAGATTCATACAAATCTTTATCAAGTGTCACATCAGTGTCACGGTCCGTCGGCATAGTGTGCCCTGTCCAAACAACAGGGTCTCTTGCCATGAAGGTGTTCAAGCAGTGGTCTCCCCGTCGAATTGCTCGATATATCAAGAGCTTCCATCATGGAAGTTTCATGGTTGAAGCACTGGGGCGGTTTGAGTTTCAAGGGGGGATCATCGATGTGAAGCCGTTGAGCTGTCATCAGGCGCTGAGCCTGGCCCGGCAGATCAACCTGGCCGTGCGCGATCTGCGCACCACCACCCTGTTGCCGGGCTGACATACTCCTTTCTGTCTGTCGTCGACTTCCATGTACACATTTGCCCGCCGCTCATTCGAGCGTGCGGGCTGTTTTTCTGAAGGTTGTGCCCTGCCTCAGTGCTGCAGGATCTGGGAGAGGAAGAGCTTGGTCCGATCGGACTGGGGGTTGTCAAAGAACTGATCCGGCACGTTCTCTTCGATGATTTGCCCCCGGTCCATGAAGATCACCCTGTCCGCCACCTGCTTGGCAAACCCCATCTCGTGGGTGACGCAGAGCATGGTCATCCCCTCGTGGGCCAGCTCCACCATCACATCCAGCACCTCCCGCACCATCTCGGGATCCAGCGCTGACGTCGGCTCGTCAAACAGCATGACCTGGGGATTCATGCACAGACTGCGGGCGATGGCGACCCGCTGCTGCTGGCCACCGGAGAGCTGCCCCGGATACTTGAGCGCCTGCTCGGGGATCCGCACCCGGCGCAGGAAGTTCATGGCGATCTCCTCGGCCTCCTTGCGCGGCAACTGCTTGACCCAGATGGGCGCCAGGCAACAGTTCTCCAGCACGGTCAGATGGGGGAAGAGGTTGAAGTGCTGGAACACCATGCCCACCTCCCGGCGCACCGTCTCGATGTTCTTGAGATCGGAGGTCAGGGCCGTGCCCTTGACCAGGATGTCTCCGCTCTGGTGCTCTTCCAGCCGGTTGATGCAGCGGATCATGGTGGACTTGCCCGACCCCGATGGTCCACAGATGACGATCTTCTCCCCTCTGCCCACCTGCAGGTTGATGTTGCGCAGCACGTGAAACTCACCGTACCACTTGTTGACCTCTTTCAGTTCGACAACTGCGTCCGTTTTCATATCAGAACGACTCCTAATGCTTGTGGCCCGTGTTGAGTTTGCGCTCCAGATAGATGGAGTAGCGGGACATGCCAAAACAGAACATCCAGAAGATCATGGCGATAAAGACATAAGCTTCGGTGGAATACCCCAGCCAGGCCGGATCCGCCAGGGCCACCTTGGAGATGGCCAGCAGATCGAACAGCCCGATGATCAGCACCAGGCTGGTGTCCTTGAACAGGGAAATAAAGGTGTTCACCAGGGAAGGAATGGTGATCTTGAGGGCCTGGGGCATGATGATGAAGCCCATCACCTTCCAGTAGGAGAGCCCGAGGGCATCCCCCGCCTCATATTGCCCCTTGGGGATCGCCTGCAGCCCCCCTCTCACCACCTCGGCCACATAGGCCGCCTGGAACAGGATGATGCCGATGAGCGCCCGCAGCAGCTTGTCGAGCTCCACCTCGGTACTCATGAACAGTGGCAGCATGACGGACGCCATGAAGAGCACAGTAATGAGCGGCACCGCCCGCCAGAACTCGATGTAGACGGTACAGAGGCTGGAGATGACCGGCATGTGGGAGCGGCGCCCCAGTGCCAGCAGGATGCCGAACGGCAGTGCTACGACTATGCCCACCACCGCCAGCACCAGGGTGAGCATCAGCCCGCCCCAGCGGTTCGTTTCCACCACCTCCAGCCCCGCTCCCCCATGGATGAGGAAGAAGGCGATGACAGGGAACACCAGCAGGGTGAAGAGCGCCAGCCACCCCTTGCGCGGGGTCTTTGGCCAGATGAGCAGGGCCAGCAGCGCCGCCAGACCGGCGAAGGTCAGGTTGATGCGCCAGTACTGATCAGCCGGGTAGAAGCCATAGAGATACTGCCCCAGCCGGCTCTCGATGAAGATCCAGCAGGCACCGCCCTGGACGCAGGCCTCGCGGCTGCTCCCCTGCCAGGTGGCCGAGAACAGCGCCCAGTCCAGTGCAGACCAGATGAGTGGCAGCAACAGATAGGCCAGCACCAGGGTCAGCAGGCCGTTCCACCAGTTGGGGAAAAGGTTCTGCCTGATCCAGGCGAGCGGCCCCCGACGGTGGTTGGGAGGCGGCAGCGCCTCCTGCAATTCATTCACGAACATGACAGCTCCCTAGCGCTCAACCAGCGTCATTCTGCGGTTGTAGATGTTCATCAGCACCGAGGTGGTGATACTGATGACGAGATAGACCCCCATGGTCATGGCGATGACCTCGATGGCCTGCCCTGTCTGGTTGAGAGTCGTCCCCATGAACACCGAGACCAGATCCGGGTAGCCGATGGCGGTCGCCAGGGAGGAGTTCTTGGTGAGGTTCAGATACTGGCTGGTCAAGGGAGGAATGATGACCCGCATGGCCTGGGGAATGATCACCAGCCGCAGCGTCTTGGTGGGCGAGAGCCCGAGGGCGGAAGCCGCCTCCGTCTGCCCCTTGCTGATGGCCAGGATGCCGGATCGCACTATCTCGGCGATGAAGGCCGCCGTATAGATGGTGAGCGCCAGCAAGAGGGCCGCGAGCTCCGGCAGCACCGTCAGCCCGCCCCGGAAGTTGAACCCCTGCAGCGCAGGCACGCTCCAGCTGAGCGGGCTGCCCGCCAGCAGGAAGGTGATGCCCGGGAGCAGCATGACCAGGGCGGCCACACAGCGCCAGAACGGGAAGATCCTGCCTGTCAGGGCCTGACGGCGGCGAGCCCAGCGGCCCAGCCCCCAGCTCAGCAGCACCGCGAGCACCAGTGCACAGAGCACGTAGCCGAATCCCTCTTCGAACAGGGGCTTGGGCAGATAGAAACCCCGCACGTTGAGGAAGGCGAGCCCGCCTATATCCACGCTCTGACGCGGGGAAGGCAGGGTACGCAGCACCGAGAAGTACCAGAAGAAGATCTGCAGCAGCAGCGGGATGTTGCGAAACGTCTCTATGTAGACGGCCGCTATCTTGGCCACCAGCCAGTTGCGCGACAGGCGCGCGACCCCGAGTGCGAACCCGAGCAGGGTGGCAAACAGAATGCCGAGCACGGAGACCAGCAGGGTGTTGAGCAGGCCCACCACAAAGGTGCGACCGAAGGTGTAGGTCTCGTCGTAGGGGATGAGGCTCTGCAAGATGCCGAAACCGGCCGTGTTGCCCAGAAAATCAAAGCCTGTGGTGATGCCACGGGTGGCCAGATTGGTCAGGGCATTGTTGACGATGTAGAACAGAAACCCGATAACCGCCGCGATGGCCAGGCACTGGAAGAGCAGCGCCCGCACCTTGGCGTCATACCACCAGCGGCCCTGTTCTTTCCTATGGTTTGATGCGTGTAACGCCATGAGGATGACTCCGACAAAGCCAGGGAAAACATGGGGGGCCAGGCCCCCCGGTGACTGTCGACTCAGCGGATGGGTGGCGCGTACATCAGACCGCCCTTGTTCCAGAGGGCATTGATGCCGCGATCAATCTTGAGGGGGGAGCCGGCACCGACGTTGCGATCGAAGGATTCACCGTAGTTGCCGACCTGTTTGACGATGTTGTAGGCCCATTTGTCATCCAGCCCCAGCACAGTCCCTTTGGGCTCTTCCAGCCCCAGCAGGCGACGGATGTCAGGGTTGGTGGACTTGAGCATCTCGTCCACGTTGGCACTGGTGACCCCGGCCTCCTCGGCATTGAGCATGGCGTTGAGGCTCCAGCGCACCACCTTGAACCACTGATCGTCACCCTGACGCACGGCTGGGCCCAGCGGCTCCTTGGAGATGACCTCCGGCAGCACCACGGCTTCCTCTGGCTTGGTGAGCTTGATCTTGAGGGCATAGAGCTGGGACTGATCCGAGGTCAGCACGTCACAGCGGCCGGCTTCGAAGCCCTTGACGGTCTGATCCGAGGTATCGAACACCACTGGGGTGTACTTCATGCCGCCATTGGCGCGGAAATAGTCGGCCAGGTTGAGCTCGGTGGTGGTACCGGACTGGATACAGACGGCGGCACCGTCAAGCTCCTTGGCGCTCTTGACCCCGAGGGACTGCTTGACCAGGAACCCCTGCCCGTCGTAGTAGTTCACCCCGGCGAACGTGAGGCCCAGCGACCCATCCCGGGTCAGGGTCCAGGTGGTGTTGCGCGAGAGCAGATCCACTTCCCCGGACTGCAGGGCGGTAAAGCGCTCCTTGGCGGTGAGGGAGACATACTTGACCTTGCTGGCGTCCCCCAGTACCGCGGCGGCCACGGCGCGGCACACGTCCACGTCGAGCCCGGTCCAGGTTCCCTTGGCATCCGGGTTGGAGAACCCGGGCAGGCCGTCACCGACCCCGCACTGCACGAATCCCTTCTTCTTGACGGCATCCAGCGTACCGTCCGCCCACGCATTGGCTGCCATCAGCGACAGCGCCATCACCATACCAGCCTTGTGTATCTGCTTCATGTCACTCTTCCCTGTGGTTTGATTCGAACAGGCATCAAAATCTAGCGAGATGCCATCGTTTCCCTGCTTTTTGGCAGCTTATCCAGCCGCAGAAAAACCTGTCAATCGGTGCAATCCGGCCCAACCATGGTGCAACAGAACAAAATATCTAAACGGGGGAATATGCACTCTCAGAATCAAAAGTAGACCCTTATTTGCCAAATAGCCTGCTGCTTAAAACCCTTCTTGGCATGAGGATTATTTTTCGAAAATAAATCGGCTGCACCGCATTGGGGCAGCCATTTCTGCTGACAACTGACTCATCAGATTCGGTTTTATGCCAAAAGCACCAGAGTGAGGCAGCATGACCCCATATGGAAAAATGGCGATAACAGGCAGGGGAAAGCAACAGAAAAAGAGGTAAAAGGCGGGGAAGTGGCGACCTTATCTCCCGCAGGCTGGGCTTCAGAAAACCAGGAGGTCATCCTCCCCGTGGGCCATCCACAATGTCGGTGATGACGCCGTTTTCGACGGTGACAAACTGCATGAATTCCCGCTTGCCGAAGTTGTAGGTCCAGCGCTCGGCATACTTGACCGTCACTCTCGCCCCGAAGCCGTTCTCCTCGAAGCGGGTGAGATCTTCCTTGAGCATCGGCTGGCCGCAGCGAACCAGCAGCTCTGCCGTGGTGTCTCCCTCGGTCAGCAAGGCGTTCTTGCAACGCAGGGTACCTGCCTGCACAGGCAAGGCCGCCACCAGCAACAACCACAGAACAGGTTTCATTTTGCACTCCATTTGAACAGCATGGTTCCCAGCGAGATGCACACCAGGGCGAACACCATGACCTGGCCCAGAGGGCCTGCCACCTCCTGCCATCCCGCCCCTTCCAGCATCACGGCGCGGGCTGCTTCGATGATCTGGCTGAGGGGCAGCCTGGCCGCAAGCTGCTGCAGCCAGGCGGGCGCGCCTTCTAGCGAGAACCAGACACCGGATAAAAACATCATGGGCAAGCTGATGAGATTGAGCAAACCGCTCGCCAGCTCCTCGTTCTGCAGGCGAGCGGCGATGAGCAGGCCAAGGGAGGCCATGGCCGTTCCTCCCGCCAGGGCGATCACCAGCAGCAGCCACCCCGACCCGATGAGGGGCACATCCAGCAACCAGTAGGCCGCGCAGAAGACCAGCAGGCTCACCACCAGGGTGATCAGCACCCGTGACAGCAACTGGGCGAAGAGAAACTCCAGCGCGCCGAGCGGCGTGGCTCGCAGCCGTTTCAGCACCCCGTTCTTGCGATAACGCACGATGACAAACCCGACCCCGAACAGGCCGGAGAACATCAGGTTCATGCCGATCACCCCGGGCAGCAGCCAGTCGCCGTAGCGAATGGCGCGCCCGCTCAGGGTCTCTCTTTGCAAGGGCCCCTGCACCGCCTGGCGCAGCAGATACTCGGCCATGGCCCCCTGAGGGGCGTCCGGATTTATCCAGTAACGCCCCCCGGCGGGTGAGAGCAGCAGGTCCAGCTGATGGTGACGGACCTTGAGCTGGCCTCTCGACGCCTCGTCATAGGGGATGATCTTGAGCAGCGGCACGGCGCGCAGCGGGGCATAGGTTGCGGGCAGTGCCCCCACCACCCCGATCTGCACCAGCGGTTTGGGCGGGCCGGAGAAGATGAGGGAGAAGCCGATGACCAGCAGGAGCGGGAAAAGCAGGTTCCACACCAGGGCCGCGCGATCGCGCACGAACTCGAGGGTGCGGGCATAGAAGAGCGCCCCGATGCGCTTGAGGGATCCCTTCATCGTCCACTCCCGGGATTGCATGTCGGCAAGGCGTACCACAGCCCGGAGGCCACGGTCAGACAGAACTCGGTCATCCCTCTCATGCGCCGCTCCGCAGGCTGTGGCCGGTCAGGTTCAGGAAGAGATCTTCCAGATTGGGGGAGCGCACCTGCATGCCGGTGAGCGGCACACCAAGATCCAGCAAGGCTGGCAACAGGGTCGCCACGTCGGGGCAACAGAGCTCCACCTGATCGCCGACCGGACGCAGGGGATAGCCGAGCCCAGCCAGGGCCGGGTGCCCCCCAAGGCGCACCAGCACGCCGTCGAAGTGTTGCGCCAGCAAGGCAGCCGGCGTATCCAGACTGAGCAGGTGGCCGTGATCGACGATGGCAATCAGATCGCACAGCTGCTGCGCTTCGTCCATGTAGTGGGTGGTGAGCACCACCGTCTTGCCCTGGGCCTTGATCGCCTCTATTCGCTGCCAGAAGTGGTGGCGCGCGGGGATCCAGTCCTGTGGTGGGCTCATCCAGAAACAGCAGTTCGGGATCCCCGAGCAGGGCCAGAGCCAGCAGCAGGCGCTGACGCTGGCCCCCCGAGAGCTTGCGACTGTCCCTGTCGATGAACTCGCCCAAGGCGCACAGATCGATGAGCAGCTCCCGTGGCAAGGGATTGGGGTAGAGGCTGGCGAACAGGCGCAGGGTATCGCGCACCGTCAGGAAATCCTGCAGCGCCGTGTGCTGGAACTGGATGCCGATGCGGGAGCGATAATCCGGGCCGCGCGGGGCGCCGTGAAACAGGATCTGGCCGCTGTCCGGGGTGAGGAGCCCCTCCAGCAATTCTATGGTCGTGGTCTTGCCCGCCCCGTTCGGGCCGAGCAGGCCGAAGCAGCTGCCGGCGGGAATGGCAAAACTGAGCCCGTCCACCGCCTTGACGCCGGGGAAGTGCTTGACGAGATCGACGACCTCGATGATGGCTGCCATGGCGTGTCTCCCTCACATGGCCGGAATGGACGACGCTCTGACTATATCCAAATCCCCGCCGTAGGCACATGGCCCGTTTGGGCGGTCCAAAAACAAACGGCGACCTCAGGGTCGCCGTTTGCATCACGCCAGCCGGATCACAGGATGTCCAGCAGCTCCACTTCGAATACCAGAGCGGAGTACGGCGGGATGGAGCCGGCGCCACGGGCACCGTAGGCCAGATCCTGCGGAATGTAGAGCTTCCACTTGGAGCCAACCGGCATCATCTGCAGCGCTTCCACCCAACCGGCGATCACGCCGGTCACTGGGAACTCGGCCGGTTGGCCGCGCGCAACGGAGCTGTCGAACACACCACCGTGGGTGAAGGTACCGTGGTAGTGCACGCGCACGGACTGACCGGCAACCGGCACGGCACCATTGCCTTCGACCATGACTTCATATTGCAGACCAGAGTCGGTGGTCTTCACTTCGGCGCGCTTGGCGTTGTCGGCCAGGAAGGCTTCGCCTTCGGCGGCAGCGGCCTTGGCGGCAGCTTCCTGCTCTTCCTGCATACGGGCGGTGATGACCTGGAAGGCATCGTTGATATCGTCACGGCTGACCGCGAACTCCAGACCGTTCAGGGCATCAGCCAGACCTTGTTGCAGGGCCGGGATATCCAGACCGGCGAAGGCTTGCTGAGCCAGTTGGTCGCCCATGTTGCGGCCGATGCCGTAGCTGGCCTTCTGTTCGATAGAGTCGTATTGGGACATTGAGAGGTTGCTCCGGGTCCTGATGGTAAAAGAGACGGGATGATAACAGACTTTTTTGCACCGTGCTGCCAAGACGCCCCTCAATTGCCCGCCGGTGGGAGACGCCTCACATCGGCCCCCTCATCCCCGCCCCTTCTCCCGCAAGGGGAGAAGGGAGCAAAACAGGGCACCATGCCGCCGCACAGTCTGTATCAGGCCCTGTCCAGCAACGCCCTCACCGCCGCGACCTTGGCCCCATCGGTGATGTTGACCCGGCCATCGTCCGAGGTGCCCATGTTGACGTCACAGAGAGAGGCACCATGGCGCCGCACAGTCTGTATCAGGCCCTGTCCAGCAGAGCCCGCACCGCCGCGACCTTGGCGCCGTCGGTGATGTTGACCCGGCCGTCGTCCGAGGTGCCCATGTTGACGTCACAGATAGAGGCACCATGGCGCCGCACGGTCTGTATCAGGCCCTGTCCAGCAGTGCCCTCACCGCTGCGACCTTGGCGCCGTCGGTGATGTTGACCCGGCCATCGTCCGAAGTGCCCATGTTCACACCATGGGGCACCATGCCGCCGCGCCAGCCCATGCCGGACATGTGCACTTCATTGACGCCGGTGAATTCGATGATGGTGCGCACGTTGTCGGCGTTGACCCCGGCCCCGGGCATCAGGCTGGCGCGACCCGCCAGCGCCTGGTGCATGGCCTGCAGGGTTTCGAGCCCCGCCAGCGCGGTCGGCGCATGGCCGGAGCTCAGAATGCGCTCGCAACCTGCCGCGACGATCGTCTCGAGATCCAGCCGCCAGTCGGAGGAGAGATCGATGGCCCGGTGGAAGGTGACGCCGAGCGGCCCCGCCGCCTCGACCAGTTGCCGGAGCTTGCCTTCGGGTACCCGTCCATCTTCATCCAGCAGACCGACCACCACCCCTTGCAGGCCCGCAGCACGAGCGGCCGCGATATCCAAGAGCATCATCTCGAACTCGCCGTCGTTGAAGCAAAAATCTCCGGCGCGTGGACGGATCATGGCGTAGACGGGGACGGTGGCGTGGCGCGCCACCTGCTGCATGAAACCATAGGAGGGAGTGAGACCGCCCAGCCCCAGCGCAGAGCAGAGCTCGATGCGATCGGCGCCGGCCGCCTGGGCGGTGAACAGGGATTCGAGGTTGTCGATACAGATTTCAAGACGGGTCATGATGACTCCTTGTTCGGGGAGATCAGACCCTCTGTCCGATCTCACAGATTGAGCAGGGCTGCACCGCGCACACCGCCGGCTCCACCGAAGCGGGCCTCGCGGATCGCCGGCAGGGCGACACCGGGCAGCAGGTGGCCGGGCAGACGTTTGGGCAACTCCTCATAGAGGGCTGGCAGGGCGCTCAGGCCGCCCCCCAGCACCACCACATCGGGATCAATCACCGAGATGGCGGTGGCGAGGCCAGCGGCGATGATCTCGAGCCAGCAGTCGATGGTCGAGAGGGCCGCCGCCTCACGGGCATCGGCACGGGCGACGATCTGGTGGCCGCTCACCCGTTCTCCATGAACATGGTGGTATAGCCGCTCCAGGCCCGTGCCCGACGCATAGGTTTCGAAACAGACCAGGCGCCCGCAGCCACAGCGGGGACGGGGCAAATCCGGGTATTTCATCAGGATGGTGGCGGGCAGCGGGTAGTGACCTATCTCCCCCGCCAGCCAGTTGCGCCCCTGGATGAGCTTGCCCGCCAGGTAGACGGCGCCGCCGATGCCGGTACCTATGGTGACGCCGAGGGCGCTGCCAGCACCGTCTGCGGCCCCCTGATGCACTTCCGACCAGAGGAAACAGTTGGCGTCATTGTCGACCTTGACCGGTCGGCCCAGCAGTTCGGCCAGATCCGCCCCCAGATGGCGGCCATGGATGGCGGGCAGGTTGGCCGCCACTATGCTCCCGTCGAGGCGATTGAGGATCCCCGGAAACCCGATGCCGACGGCCCCTTTCACCCCGAAGCGCGCATCCGCCGCCTCGACCCGCTCGCGCACAAGCTGCTGCAGCGCCGGGTAGTCGTTGCCCGGCGTGCTCACCCGCTCTTCATGGCAGAGGGTCAGGGCGTCGTCATACACCGCGAAGGCAATCTTGGTGCCGCCAATATCAAATCCGTAGTACATGCCACACTCCCTTGCGGTGGACCCGGCCACCTCGGTCTGTCCAGATGGGGCACATTGTATTAATTCGCAAAAAAAATAAAGTGACCAGGGGCGAAAAACGGGAGCCAGCTCAAAGCAAACGGAACATTTGTCGTTGTTGGCAAGGGTGTCCGAGGCTCATCAGGGTGCGCTCCTGACCGTCGAACATGAAGCCGCGGCGCAGGTAGAATCCCTCGCCGATGTGATTGCCATCCAGCAGCCAGAGCCTGACACACTCGCAACCGGCCCGGCGCATCTGCACCGCCACCGCCTGCCACAGCCGTTTGCCATGACCCTGACGCCAATGATCGGGATGAAGGTAGAGCGCCCGGATCCGCGCCGTCATCAAGCCTTCCTCCAAAGAGGACTGCCAGTAGAGCAGGCCGATGACCACGTAGTCCTGGCAGACCAGCATGGGAACGGGGCCGGGCTCGGCGAGCCGGTGTCGCCAGATCTGCAGGTGGTCGGTCACCGCCAGCTGGGCCAGCATGTCGGCCCCCAGCACCTCCCCGTAGGCCGCCAGCCAGCTCGCCCGCTGCATCACCGTCATGGCGGCGGCATCGGCGGGACGCGCCAGGCGCAGGCTTACGCCTTGCACTGGGGAACCAGCCCTGATGCTTTCGCCTGCTGGTACAGGGGCTGCACCTCGGCCTGCTGGGCCTGCAGGTTGGCGATCCGGCTCTGGTCGCTGGGGTGGGTGGAGAGCAGCTGGGGCGGTGCCTTGCCACCGGAGGCGGCGCTCATGTTCTGCCACAGGGTGACGGCTTCGGCCGGGTTGAACCCGGCGCGGGCCATCAGCTCGAGACCGAGCCGGTCCGCTTCGCTCTCCTGGGTTCTGCCATAAGGCAGGGCTATCCCCACCTGGACCCCGAGGCCCAGGGCGGCCATGGTGGCAGCGCCCCCGAGGCTGTCGCTGCTGCCGATGGCGGCGTCCGCCACCGCCAGCCCGATACCGGTCAGCTGATCCCGGGAGAGGCGCTCGTTGGAGTGCTGGGCCAGCACGTGGGTCAGCTCGTGACCGATGACGGTGGCGAGCTGGTCCTGATTCTTGGCGACTTTCAGCAGGCCGCTGTAAACGCCTATCTTGCCGCCGGGCAGGGCGAAGGCGTTGATCTCCTTGGAGTCGAACACCACCACCTCCCAGCTGGTGATGCCATAGCTGGCAGGCACCTGGGCGGTCACCGCCTTGGCCACGCAGCCCACATAGGCATTCATCCTGGCATCCGTGCTCACCTTCTCCTGCTGCTTCATCTGGGTGAAGGAGTCGGCGCCCAGCTGGTTCATCTGCTGGGGGGAGAAAAGCAGCATCTGGTTGCGACCGGTCGGCGACTGGGCGCAGCCGGCCAGCAGGGCGCTGCACAAGGCCGTCAGGGCCAGTCTGGAGAGGGAAGATGCGCGCATGAGAGGGTCCTTTGCCGTGAAGTTGCCCTATTCTCGGAAATGCCGCCGCCCGGCGCAAGCCGGGCGCTGCGCCCTGCGACCAAAAAGATCCTGGGGCGCACCAATGAAAACGAGCCCGCATGGGGCTCGTTTTTCTGCAAGGGCATGTTCTGTTACATGATGCCCAGCTTCTTCAGGTCGGCCTGAACCACCTTGGCCGGGACCGGCACATAGCCGTCCTTGGCAACGATGGTCTGGCCCGCCTTGGAGAGCATCATCTTCACAAACTCCTGCTCCATCGGGGAGAGCGGCTTGTTCGGATGCTTGTTCACGTAGACGTACAGGAAGCGCGACAGCGGGTACTTGCCGGTGATGGCGTTGTCGGAGCTCGCCTCGATGAAGGTCTTGCCATCCTTGGAGAGCGGAACGGCGCGCACGCCGGAGGTGACGTAGCCGATACCGGAGTAGCCGATGCCGTTCAGGGAGGAGGAGACGGACTGTACCACGGAGGCGGAGCCCGGCTGCTCGTTCACGCCGCTCTTGAAGTCACCGTTGCACAGGGCGTGTTCCTTGAAGTAACCGTAGGTACCGGACACGGAGTTGCGACCGAACAGTTGCAGATCCTTGCCGGACCAGCTGCCGTCCAGACCCAGATCAGACCACTTGGTGGCCGCCTTGGCTTCGCCGCACTTGAGGGTGCTGGAGAAGATGGCGTCGATCTGCGACATGGTCAGCCCCTTGATGGGGTTGTCCTTGTTGACGAACACGGCCAGGGCATCGACGGCGACGCGGATGGCGGTCGGCTTGTAGCCGTAGCGCTTCTCGAATGCCTCCTCTTCACCGGCCTTCATGGCACGGCTCATGGGGCCAAACTGGGCGACGCCCTCGGTCAGGGCAGTCGGTGCGGTGGAAGAACCGGCGGCCTGGATCTGCACGTTGACGTTGGGATACATGCGCTTAAATTCTTCGGCCCACAGGGTCATCATGTTGGCCAGGGTGTCCGAGCCGACAGAGGACAGGTTGCCCGAGATGCCGCTGGTCGGTGTGTATTCCGGCAGGTCTTTATCCACACCGGCAGCCAGAGCGCTGACAGAAAACAGGGTTGCTGCGGTGAATCCGATGACACCAGCCAGTTTGTTGAGTTTCATCCAATCTCTCCAAGTCCAAGGTTGCAGAAGGCAATCGTCAGGTTGACGTCTAAACGTGGTTGACACCCGATCGCAATGATCCGTGGGCCAGCACCACTCCTTCTCCAGTGTTACAGAAGGTCCGTTCTTTAAGACGGCGCCAGTATCTGGCCTGGCAGTGACAAATTTATGGAATTTATATGACACTTTGATGACATGGGCCGAGAGTGGCCCGGATGAAAAAAGGGCTGCGATGCAGCCCTTCTCTCGTTGCTAACACATTGACACAAAATATTATTTCACCAGCACCATGCGGGCGGGAATGAGAAAGCTGAAGCGGCTGCCCGCACCGACCCGGCTCTCGATATCGAGATGGGCATCGTGATGACTCAGGGCGTGCTTGACGATGGCAAGGCCGAGCCCGGACCCTCCGGTGTGGCGCGAGCGGGCCTTGTCGACCCGATAGAACCGCTCGGTGAGCCGCGCCAGATGCTCGGGGGGGATCCCCTCCCCCTCATCCTGCACCGCAAACAGCGCCATGCTCCCCTGCTTGCGCCACTCCACAGTGATCTTGCGCCCCGCCGGGGTGTAGTGGATGGCGTTGTAGACCAGGTTGGAGACGGCGCTGCGCAGCTGATCCTGATCCCCGCGCACCAGCAGATTGGGCTGAACCATGAAGACGATCTCGTGGGCCCGCTCGCCGGAGAGCGCCCGCGCCTCCTGCTCCAGCAGCCCCAACATGGCGGGCATGTCCACCAGATGGGAGAGATCCACGGTGGGCGCCGCCTCGATGCGCGACAGGGTGAGCAGCTGGTTGACCAGATTGTCCATGCGGATGGTCTGCTCCATCATCACCTTGTGCGCCTTGGCCCACATGGCGGGGGGGGGCGGCTCCTCGGTCATCTCCAGATACCCCTTGAGCACGGTGAGGGGGGTGCGCAGCTCGTGAGAGACGTTGGAGACGAAGTGCTTGCGCGTCTTCTCCAAGCTGCGCAGCCGGGTCACGTCCCGCACCACCAGCATGGCCTGGTCCTCCGCATAGGGCATGATGCGAAATTCGAGGAACTTCTCCTCGTTGATGGGGGAGTGCATCTCGAACGGCTCGTCATACTGCCCCTTGCCCAGATAGGCGACGAAGGCGGGGTGACGGATCAGGTTGCCGATGTGCTGGCCGGCATCCTCGGGCCAGCGAAAGCCGAGCAGTTGCTCCGCCAGCCGGTTGCACCAGAGGATGCTGCCGTCGGTGCGAAACACCACGGCCGCATCGGGCAGCGCCTCCGCCCCTTCCCGAAAACGGCGGATGAGGCCCGCCAGCTCCCGGCGCCGGGCCCGGTGACGCTGCTGCAACTTGTAGATGCCGTTGAAGATGTGCTCCCAACTGCCGCTGCCGTGGGGCGGCACCAGGCTGCGATCGTGCCACAGCCAGTCCGACAGCCGCTTCTGGAAGCGGTAGTGCCAGACCAGGTGCACCACAGTGGCCACCAGCAGGCAAAGAACGAGATGATCGATTAACCAACCTACCAAGACGAAGGGGCTGTAGAAGAACGCCATTCGCCACAACTGTCGCCGCCAGGCGTAAGGTTGCAACATTAAGATCTCCTAGAGACAGCAAAGAGCCGGGTCCAATGCCCGCCAGCAGGGGCTGGCGGCACTGGCCCTGACCTAGAGACGGGTCGAGAAGCGGTAGCCGGCCCCGCGCACCGTCTGGATCAATCTGTCGTGCCCCGTCTCTTCGATGGCCTTGCGCAGGCGGCGAATGTGTACGTCCACCGTCCTGTCCTCGACATACACATTGGTACCCCAGACGTTGTTGAGCAACTGTTCGCGGCTGTAGACCCGCTCGGGGTGGGTCATGAAGAAGTGCAGCAGCTTGAATTCGGTCGGCCCCATGTCGAGAGCCTTCTCCTCGGCACTGACCCGGTGGGAAACGGGATCCAGCTTGAGCCCCTGCACCTCGATCACCTCGTCCACCGAGGTGGGAGAGACACGGCGCATCACGGCGTGCAGGCGGGCGGTGAGCTCCTTGGGGGAGAAGGGTTTGGTGATGTAGTCGTCGGCACCGGCCTCGAGCCCGCGCACCTTGTCCTCTTCCTCGCCCCGGGCGGTCAGCATCACCACCGGGATCTGGCGAGTCATCTCATCCTGCTTGAGCTGCTTGAGGAACTGGATACCGCTGCCGCCTGGCATCATCCAGTCCAGCACGATGAGTTCGGGGTAGGGTTCGCGCACCTTTGCCAGTCCATCGGCGTAATCTTCTGCTTCTACTGTTTCATATCCCTTCTGCTCAAGCACGAAGCAGAGCATTTCGCGGATCGGTGCCTCGTCCTCGACCACCAGAATTCGCTTAGCCATATCCCTTCTCTCTCCTCTGTGAAGATGGGTGCGCCAATTATTAGAACTTTCTGTGACACTTTTATGACTTTATGACGGGCGGGATGATAAACGTTTTCAGATTCAGTTGGCAGCAGCGAGTTGCAGCAGGTCCCAGCGATTGCCACTGATGTCCTCGAACACCACCACGGTGCCGTAAGGTTCGAGGCGCGGCTGTTCACAAAAACGAACGCCATAGGCCTGCATCCGCTCGTAATCGCCCCAGAAGTCGTCGGTCTCGAGAAACAGGAAGACCCGACCGCCCCCCTGGCGACAGATGGCGGCGCGCTGCTCCTCGTTGGCCGCGCGGGCCAGCAGCAGGGCGGAGCCGGGAGCCCCCTTGGGAGCGACCCGCACCCAGCGTTTGCCCGGTTTGCCCGGCTCGTCGAGGGGGGTGTCTTCCAGTAGCTCGAAGCCCATTCCCCGGGTGAAGAAGGCGATGGCCTCGTCGTAATCCGCCACCAGCAGCGTCAGGGCGCCAATGTGTTGTGCCATGGCATCTCTCCTCGGATAAATGATGGGGCGCATGATAGCCCCGCCCGGCCATGGGCTCCAGCGCCGGATCAGTCGGGCGCCACCTCCACCCGGTTGCGACCATTCTGCTTGGCCTGATAGAGCGCCTCGTCGGCCCGCTTGAGCGCCTGCTCCAGGCTATCCTTGCGCCGCTCGGCCACCCCGAAGGAGGCGGTGATCCCGAGCCCCAGCGGCCAGTGCCTGTACCCCTCCAGTGCCCCTCTCAGCCGCTCCGCCAGGGCGGCAGCCCGTCCCTCGTCGTAATGGAGGCATACCAGCACGAACTCCTCCCCACCCCAGCGCACCAGTCGGCACAGGCTGTCACAATGGCGCAGCAGCTCGCTCACCATGTGCTTGAGCACCTCGTCCCCCACCGGGTGGCCGTGACCGTCGTTGACCCCCTTGAAGTGATCGATGTCGATATAGATGAAGGAGAGCGGCATCTCGCCGAGCTCCCCGAGCAGCTTTTCGCCACCGAGCCGGTTGAGGGCCCCGGTCAGGGGATCGTAGCGGGCCTCCTCCTCGGTGCGCCGGTTCTGCTCGCACAGGCTCGCACTCAGGGCTTCAGCCGCGAGGCGCGCCTCCCTGGCCTTGCGCAGCCGATCCCCGAACATCAGGTTCTGGACCAGGAAGAGCAGCACGCCGTAGACAAGCCACCCCAGCAGCAGATAGCGATAGAAGTCCCCCGGCTTGCACCAGCGGCCATAGAACTCCAGCCGCTCGAGCCGCAACCGGTACTCCCCCGGCAGCATCTTGTCATCGGAGGCGATCTCGATGGCCTAAACATGGTGCAGATCCGGCCCCTGCTGGACCAGCGGAATATCGTACTGCTGCACCCACCAGGAGCTGGGGGCAAAGACATTCAGGGGGACATCCTGCTCACGACCAAAATCCCTGGCGGTGAAGAGCACTTCGTTGAACTTGTGGGAACTCTCGTCTTCCCGCGTCGAGTAGACGGGATCGTAGTTGCGCAGATAAAGGCGCCAGGCCTGTCCCCCCTGCCCTTCTACATCCAGCCTCACCCGCACCCCGGTGAAGCCGGAGAGATCCAGCCCCCGCTCGGGGTCGGTCAGGGTCAGAACCAGCTCGCAGAAAGGATAGGCATATTGGCTTCGCAGGGTGCACTGGATGGCGGGTCTGTCGCCCCCCTGACTCAGGGTGGCGACGGAGGAGCCCTTGTGGGCCCTGTCATCCTGGGCACGCACGGACAAACCGGCCTGGCTCAGGATGTCGAGCCGCCGCTCGGGTCCGAATTCGAATAACACCATGGCCAGCAGGCACCAGAACAACAGCGTCGTCATGCGGGAATAGGAAGGGATCATCGGTATCACACCTGAAAAAGGGCTTTTACCCTACACCTTGAAGCGCCGGACCGCGCTGATCCAGATCCAAGGTTATTACACGCGCCGCACCGGGCGCAGACGAGTGCCGACTAGCCGGCACGGGCCCCATGGGGCGCAAGCGGCATCGGCCAGCAGCCGGGAGAGAGGCGGGGAGCCTCGTCGGTCGTAAGATGGATCATTGAGCACTCCCTGCGATGGAAACACAACGAAAAAACGTCCTTGCCACCGCAGTCTACACAGGCGCTGGACGGCGCGACACCCTTCACCCCTCCTCCCGCAGCGCCCGATAGAGGGTGGTGCGACTGATGCCAAGACGGCGCGCCGCCTCGCTTACGTTGCCGCCGCACTCTGCCAGGGTCTGCTGCACCCGCTGCCGGCTCTGCTCGCGCAGGGTATTCCCTCCCAAAGGTGAGCTCGCTCCCCCCGCCACGGCGGGCAGATGCAGATGGGCAGGTTCAATCCAGCCCTGCCCCTCTGCCAGTACACAGGCCACCTCCAGCGCCTGTTTGAGCTGGCGCACGTTGCCGGGCAGTGGGTGAGCCAGCAACCGCTGCTCCGCCTCCCGGCTCAGTTGTAGCGCCGGGTCCATCTGGGCGAGCAGGTTCAGGATCAGCCCCTGACGCTCGGGCACCGACCAGGCCCGCAGGGGTGCCAGTTGCTGGCGCCAGCCGCAGATGCGGTAGTAGAGATCTTCGCGAAAGGTGCCGGCCGCCACCATGGCCGCCAGATCCCGATGGCTGGCGCTGACCAGCCAGAAATCCACCGCCTCGGGTCTGTGGCTGCCTACCGGGGTGACGACGCGCTCCTGCAACACCCGCAGCAGCCGGGTCTGGGCCTGGAGCGGCAGCTCGCCAATTTCATCCAGCATCAGGATGCCGCCGTGGGCGGCGCGCAGATAGCCCTGGCTGCCCTGGCTGCGGGCACCGCTGAAGGCCCCCCCCACGTAGCCAAACAGCTCGGCCTCCACCAGCTCCGCCGGCAGGGCGCCGCAGTTGACGCACACCAGAGGCCGCGCCCGACGGCTCGATCTGGCGTGCAGGGTGCGCACCAGGTGCTCCTTGCCGCTGCCGGTCTCCCCCTCGATGAGCAATGAGATGCCCCGCTCCAGCATCTTGAGCGGCACCTGCTGCGCCTGCGATCCCCCCTCCTCAACCGCGCTCGGCAGGGGAAGCCTGGCGGCGCGCTCCCCCGCCTCCGGCACCAGCCGCAGGCCGCGGCGCTCGCGCAGCAACTGCTGACCGTCGAAGGGGTGCTGGCCGAGCCAGAGCCGACCGGCCCGGTTGGCCCCGAGCAGCTCGCCCCCCTCCCCCAGCAGCAGGCGGGCAGACCAGAGACTCTGGGGATCGAGATCCACCAGCCAGCCCGGCTGGCGGGCCAGCAGGGCGTTTTCCAGGGTCATGGCCAGGAGGCGCACGGTGCCCAGCATGTCGCCCCCGTGGTGGGCCGCATCGGTGGAGATGTCGAGCACGCCGAGCAGTTGCCCGTCCGGCCCGAGCAGGGGGCAGGCGCTGCAACTGAGAAAGCTGTGCTGGGCGAAGAAGTGCTGCGCCCCCAGCACCTGCACCTCGCTCTGCTCGGCCAGCGCGGTGCCGATGGCGTTGGTGCCCTTGCTCGCCTCCCCCCAGCGGGCGCCGCTGCGCAAAAAAATGCGCTCGGCATGGCGGGCAAACCGGTCGTCTCCGTTCACCGCGAGGATGGCCCCCTCGCCGTCACACAACAGCAGACGACAGGGTCTGCCTGCCAGCAACTGGCCAAAGAGCGGCAGCACGAAGCGCTGGAAGCAGGCGATGAGCGTCCTGTGCTGCTCCTGGCGAGCCGACAGCTCCCCCTGGGGCAGCAAGTCCAGCTCGGCGCTCTGCTGGCGGCTCAGCCCCTGATGCAGGCAGCGCTCCCAGGAGCGCTGGATTGGGCTGGCACCGGATTGAGGCAACTCGCTCATCACACCTCCTTCTACACACTCGCGAATAGGGCCGCCTTGGGGGAGCGCCTTCATCACGTCTCCTGTTCACAAACGGCACAGTGTCACACCCGATGTTCAGAAACGGCACAGTTCGGGGACCGCCCTAGGGGGCACTGGTTAACCAAGATACCCCTTGGCACCCCGTTTGATAACGTTTTTGCAACCTTTTTGTGTAGAGCGCCGCCCGCTGGCACGCCCCTTGCGATGACAGGAAGCAACCGGACTGCCCGCCAGGCCGGTCAGGACCACACACATAAGGATGATGAGATGATTTATACCGCTCCCGGTCAGGCAGGTGCCCTGGTCAGCTTCAAATCCCGTTATGACAACTTCATCGGTGGCGACTGGGTGGCGCCGCGCGCCGGCCGCTATTTCGAGAACATCTCGCCGGTGGATGGCCGGGTGTTCTGCGAGGTGGCCCGCTCCGACGCCGCCGACATCGAGCTCGCCCTGGACGCGGCCCACAAGGCGTTCGCCAGCTGGAGCAAGACCAGCGTCACCGAGCGCAGCAACCTGCTGCTGCGCATCGCCGATCGCATCGAACAGAACATTGAGCGGCTCGCCGTCGCCGAGACCTGGGAGAACGGCAAGGCGGTGCGCGAGACCCTGGCCGCCGACCTGCCCCTGGTGGTGGATCACTTCCGCTACTTCGCCGGCTGCATCCGCGCCCAGGAGGGCTCCGCCGCCGAGCTGGACCAGAACACCGTCAGCTACCACTTCAAGGAGCCCATCGGCGTGGTCGGCCAGATCATCCCGTGGAACTTCCCCCTGCTGATGGCCGCCTGGAAGCTGGCCCCGGTACTGGCGGCCGGCTGCTGCAGCGTGCTCAAGCCCGCCGAGCAGACCCCGGTCACCATCATGCTGATGATGGATCTCATCAAGGACATCCTGCCCCCCGGCGTGGTCAACGTAGTCAACGGCTTCGGCGCCGAGGCGGGCCAGGCGCTCGCCACCAGCAACCGGATCCAGAAGCTGGCGTTTACCGGCTCCACCGAGGTGGGCGCCCATATCCTGCGCTGCGCCGCCGACAAGCTGATCCCTTCCACCGTGGAGCTCGGTGGCAAGTCCCCCAACATCTACTTCGCCGACGTGATGCAGCACGAGAGCAGCTACATCGACAAGGCGGTGGAAGGGATGCTGATGACCTTCTTCAACCAGGGAGAGGTATGTACCTGCCCCTCCCGCGCCCTGGTGCAGGCCAGCATCTATGACGACTTCATGGACCGGGTGCTGGCCCGCGCCCGCACCATAGTGCAGGGCAACCCCCTCGACACCACGACCCAGGTGGGGGCCCAGGCGTCCCGCGAGCAGTTCGACAAGATCCTGAGCTACATGGAGATCGGCCGCGGCGAAGGGGCCAAGATGCTGCTGGGCGGCGGCCCGGCCAAGGTGAGCGGGCTGGAGGGGGGCTTCTACATCCAGCCCACCATCTTCTCGGGCCTGAACAAGATGCGGGTGTTCCAGGAGGAGATCTTCGGGCCGGCGCTCGGGGTCACCACCTTCAAGGACGAGGCGGATGCCCTGGCCATTGCCAACGACACCCAGTACGGGCTCGGGGCGGGCCTGTGGACGCGGGACAGCAACCTGGCCTGGCGCATGGGGCGCGGCATCCAGGCCGGCCGGGTCTGGGTCAACTGCTACCACGCCTACCCGGCCCACGCGGCCTTTGGCGGCTACAAGAAGTCGGGGATCGGTCGAGAGACCCACAAGATGATGCTGGACCACTACCAGAACACCAAGAACCTGCTGGTGAGCCACGACATCAACCCCCTCGGCTTCTTCTAAGCCCATCCCATGATCCACAAGGGCGCCTGCGGGCGCCCTTTTTCATGCGGTTCAGGCCACGGGTTGGCCCAGTTGCTGGCGATAGCGCTGGGGGGCGCAGCCCTGTTCGCGCTGGAACATGGCGATGAAAGCCGAGGTGGAAGCGTAACCGAGGCGCCAGGCGATCTCCTGCACCGGCATCTCGCCCCGCAGCCAGTCCAGCGCCTTCACCAGCCGCAGCCGGGTGCGCCACTGGCCGAGGCTCATGCCAAGCTCCTTCTGGCAGCGCCGCGCCAGGGTGCGCTCCGTGGTGTGCAGCGCCCTGGCCCACTCCACCAGCGTGCGGTTGTCCTCCGGCGCCGCCTGCAATGCCGCCAGCAAGGGGGCCAGCAGGCGATCCCGGCTCTGGGGCAGGTAGCTCGGCTGGCAACGGGTGCGGGCCAGCTTCTCGATGAAGAGTTCACCTTGACGGGCATCCCACTCATCCTCCATGTGCCCGACCCGGCGCTGGGTGAAGTCCTCCAGCAGGGCCCGCAGCAAGGGGGTGAGCGCCAGCAGCTGGGGTTCCCGTGGCAGGCGCGGGGCCAGGGCGTGGCTCACGTAGATGGAGGTGTAATCCAGGGTCTGCTCGTTGAAGGCGGTGTGGGGAAGGTCCGCCGGCACCCAGATGAGGTAGTCCGGGGGCGCCACCAGCCGCTCTCCCCCCACCTCCACCACCATGACCCCCAGGCTGATGAGGCTGAGCTGACCCCAGGGGTGGGCGTGCTCGGCGCAGGCGTTGCCCCCCTGGATCTGGCTGTAGCGAAAGTAGAGGGGGTCGGGGTCGGCCAGCAGGCGATCCTGCTCGGCAAGGGTGAGGGTGCCCATGCAGATTGTCCCAAAGCGGTTATGACATGTCTTATTTACGCTACTTACCTCGTTCAAGACAAGGCTAGACTCTCCCCATCGTACCAAGGAGTGCCTATGCCTTTTCTCTTCCCCCTGCTCGCCATCCTGATCTGGGCCGCCAATACCGTGGTCTCCAAGGCCGCCGCCGGCGTGCTGGATCCCGCCGCCATCTCCTTCTATCGCTGGGTGATCGCCGCCCTCGCGCTCTCCCCCTTCTGCCTGCCGCAGCTCTGGCGCCGCCGGGCCGACATCCGCCCCTGGCTCGGCAAGCTGCTGGTGCTCTCCCTGCTCGGCATGGTGCTCTACCAGTGCCTCGCCTACTACGCCGCCCACAGCACCTCGGCCACCAACATGGGGGTCATCGGCTCCCTGCTGCCCCTGCTCACCCTGCTCATCGGGGCCTGCTGCTTTGGCCAGAAGCCGGGCAAGCAGGCGCTGCTCGGCATGAGCCTCTCCCTGTTCGGGGTGCTCTGGCTGCTGGGTCAGGGCAACCCCCTGGCACTGCTGCACAGCGGCATCAACCCCGGCGACGGCATGATGCTGCTGGGGGCGGCCAGCTATGCCCTCTATGGCCTGCTGATCCGCCGCTGGCAACTGCCGTTCGGCCCCTGGCTCAACCTCTACCTGCAGATCCTGCTGGCGGTGCTGCTGCTCATCCCGGTGACCCTCTCTGCCGACTCCCTGGCCATTCCCGCCCAGGGCTGGAGCATGGTGCTGTTCGCCGGCCTCGCCTCCTCCATCTTCGCCGCCTACTGCTGGATGCGCGGCCTCGCCACCCTGGGGGCGGAGCGCACTTCGGTCTTCATGAACCTGATGCCCCTGTGCACGGCCCTCATCGCCGTCATCACCCTGGGGGAGCCCATTCACGGCTATCACCTGCTGGGGGACGGCCTCATCCTGACCGGGGTCATGCTCTCCCAGCTCAAGCCGAGGGTACGCCGTCCTCTGCCGGAAGGTGCTTGAGCCGGCCAGCACCATGAAAGAAGGGAGCCTCGGCTCCCTTCTTGCTGCCCTCGTCAGGGCACACCTGACCTTTTCGTCAGGGTGGCGTCTCCTCCTTAATCCCTGCCCCCCCGCCCCTTGTCATGGGCGGCGAAGGCGCTGCGGGCCGCACTGATGCCATTCATGCAGGCGGGCACTCCGGCATAGACGGCGACCTGGAGCAGGATCTCGATGATGGTCTCCCGGCTGACCCCCACATTGAGGGCGGCCCGGATATGGAACTCGAGCTGTCCGGGCGCCGTGCCCATTCCCATCAGGGTCGCCACCGTGAGCATCTCGCGGGTGCAGAGATCGATGCCGGGACGGGCGAGCACATCGGCAAAGGCAAACCCCAGCACCAGCTCGGCAAGCTCGGGTGACAGGGCATCCAGGCTGGCGGCGACCCGCGTGGGCGCCAGGGGATCGAGCCGGGCCAGCAGCGCGAACGCCCGTTCACGGCGATCCGTGTGCGAGCCGCTCATGCGTTCACCCCCTTCATCCCCTCGGCGGTATAGCGCTCCCCCGCCACCGGCAGGGTCCGGATGGCCTGTCCCAGGGCCCCGAGCTCCGCTGGGGAGAGGCGCACCGAGAGGGCGCCGAGGTTATCCTCAAGGTGGGTCAGGCGCCGGGTGCCGGGGATGGGCACTATCCCCTCCCACTGCGCCAGCAGCCAGGCCAGGGCTATCTGCGCCGCCGAGCATCCCTTCTGCTGCGCCAGGGCCATGACCGCCTGCACCAGGGTGCGGTTGGTGGCGAGGTTGTCCTCCTGAAACCGCGGCAGACCGGCCCGAAAATCCCCCTCCTCGAACACCGCCTCCTGCTGGTAGCGCCCGGTCAGAAACCCGCGCCCCAGGGGGGAGTAGGCCACCAGACCAATCCCCAACTCCCGGCAGGCGGGCAGCACCGCCGCCTCCACCTCCCGCGTCCAGAGGGAGTATTCGGTCTGCACCGCCGCCACCGGGTGCACGGCATGGGCGCGCCTCAGGGTGGCCTCGCTCACCTCGCACAGACCGATGCGGGCTATCTTGCCCTCCTGCACCAGCTGCGCCAGCCCGGCCATGGTCTCCTCGACGGGATGGGCCGGATCGAGGCGGTGCACATAGTAGAGATCGATCTGCTCGATGCCGAGGCGGCGCAGGGAGCCCTCGCAGCTCTGGCGCGCATAGCGGGCGCTGTTGTCGAGAGTACGCCTGTACTCCCCGTGCTGGCGCACGATGCCAAACTTGGTGGCGACCTTCACCTGCCCCCGCCGGGTCGCGAGAAAACGCCCGATCAGCGCCTCGTTGTGGTGGGGGCCGTACATGTCGGCGGTGTCGAGCAGGTCGATGCCCCGCTCCACCGCCTCCGCCAGCACTCGCAAGGACATCTCATCGTCCCGCGGCCCGTAGAATTCGCTCATCCCCATGCAGCCCAGCCCCAGGGCAGAGACCTGCAGGTTGGCTCCCAGTGTTCGTCGTTGCATCGCATTTTCTCCCTGACAAGTTGCAGGGGAGTATGGCCTTCCGAAAATGAATGAGATATAGAGATAACTGGCAACCTATTTTCCGATTATGGAAACACTATGCACGATCCCCTGCTCTGGGACGACGCCCGCGTCTTCCTGGCCATCGCCCGCAGCGGCACCCTGAGCGGTGCCGCCCACGCCCTTCGCATGGGGGTGGCCACCGTCTCCCGGCGCCTGGACCGGCTGGAGTCGGCCCTCGGCCTGCCCCTGTTCAGCCGCCACCAGCAGGGCTATCGCCTGACCGACGACGGGGAGGCCCTGCTTGAGCGAGCCGAAGCGCTGGAACATGCGGGGCTGGCCTTTGGCGAGGCGGGACAGTTGCAGGGACAGGTGGCCGGCACAGTGCGCCTCGCCACCGCCGAAAACCTGGCCAATCCCCTCATCATCCCCTCCCTGCCGACGCTCTTTGCCCAGCACCCCGAGCTGAGGGTGGAGCTGGTCACCGGGGTGCAGACGGTGAACCTGCACCGGCGCGATGCCGATCTCGCGGTGCGCATGGTCAAGCCCGATGCCGGCCACCTCACCCTGCTGCGTCTGGGCACCCTGGGCTTTGGCCTCTACGGGACCGGCGCCTACCTGGATACCCGCAGCCCCGGGGTGGATGCCGCCAGCTTCGATCAGGATGACTTCATCGGCTGGAACGAAACCCAGAGCCACCTGCCCGCCGCCAGATGGATGACCCGCATGCTGCGCGGCCGCCCCTGCCGGGTGGAGACCGGCACCCTGGCGGCCCAGCTCGCCGCCGCCAAAGCCGGCCTCGGGCTCGCGGTGCTGCCCCACTACCTGGCCCGCCAGACGGATCTGGTCTGCCTGCTGCCGGAGCTCGGGGTGGATCAGCCCATCTGGCTGGTGCTCCACAGCGATCTCGCCCACTCCCGGCGGGTGCGGGCCGTGGCGGATCACCTCATCGCCCTGTTCGAGCGCGCCCGTACCGCCCTGCACCCCTTCTCGGGCGACCCCAGATAGAGGGGCCGGCTCGCATCGGGGCAAAACAAAAGGGAGCTCAAAGGCTCCCTTTTATCTGCGCAGTATGGTGTGCGCGGCCTCTTCGGCGTTGTGCCCGCGGCGGGGTCACGACTCCCGGCGCCAGTGGTAGCGCCGCTCCGGGCGGCCACGCTGGCCGTAGTTGAGCTCCACGTCCAGCCGATCTTCTGACTCCAGAAACTCCAGGTAGCGGCGGGCCGTGGTGCGACTCAGGGAGAGGCGCAGGGCCACGGTGTCGGTGGAGAAGGTGTTGTCCGGCTCCCCCGCCAGCAGATCCAGCACCTGGCGCAGGGTGATGGCGTCGATCCCCTTGGGGGTTTCCCGCGCCTCCCGCCCCTGGTTGCGCGCCTTGCCCATCAGGCGGTCCAGGTCGCTCTGGGCCAGCTCCCCCGGCTCGCACAGGCGGCGATGCAGGACCAGGATCTCCTCCAGGCTCTGCTGGATGCGAAACAGCCGCAGCGGCTTGATGACGTAGTCCTGGACTCCCAGGTTGAGGGCCTGCTGTATGGTCTCCACGTCGCAGGAGGCGGTCACCATCATCACCATCACCTCCCGGTTGTGGCTGCGCAGCCGGCTCACCCACTCCAGGCCCGAGCCATCGGGCAGGGAGATGTCGACCATCAGCAAGCGGGGCTCGCTCCCTGCCATCAGGCGATCCGCCTCGGCCAGGGTGCCGGCCCGCCCCATCAGGGAGAACCCGGCCGTGGAGGAGACCAGCTCCCCCAACATGGCGCCTATCCGCTCGTCATCCTCGATAATCAGCGTGAAGATTGGCTTCATGACTTACACCAATTGGTTTTTATTCAAATAGATACCGAACAGGGTCGTCTGCTCGGCGGTGCGGCGCCATTCTATCACGCCCCCCCGCCTGGCCACCGTCTTCTTGACCAGGAAGAGGCCGACCCCGTGATCCCCGGTCTGGCGGCTGACACCGTAGTCGAACAGGTGATCCGCCAGCGCCTCGTCCACCCCCTCGCCACTGTCCTCCACCTCGATCACCAGCCGCCGCCCCAGATCATCGAGGGAGAGCAGCACCCTGGGCGCGGCGTGCTCGCGGTTCCCCCAGGCGGCGCGAATGCCGTTGTCCAGCAGGTTGCCGATGCAGGTGATGAGATCCGCCGACACCTCGGCCGGATACTCCCCGAGGGCCGACCCCGCATCCAGCACCAGCTCTACCCCCAGCTCCCGCGCCCGGCTGAACTTGCCGAGGATGAGCCCGGCCACCGGCTTGTTCTCGATGACCCGCAGCAGATCCTGCAACATGTTCTGGCAGGCTTCGTTCTCCTGCTGGATGAGGTCTACCGCCTGATCCACGTGGCCGAGCTGGAGCAGACCGGAGAGGCTGCTGAGCTTGTTGGCGAATTCATGGGTCTGGATGCGCAGCATCTCGCCGTACTGGCGCAGGTGGGTCACCTGCATGCCCAGGCTGCCGGTGCCGTCTGGCCGGCTGAAGATGAGCATGCGCCCCGGCTCGCGACCGCTGAGCTCCTGCCAGTGGCCGACGAAGTCATCCCCCTGCACGGTGAACCTGACCGCTCCCCCTTGCTGCAACGTGGGCACGAGGCCGGGGGCCAGCTCCGCCAGGGAGCGGCCCAGCAGGGCGTGGCGCCCGGTGCCGGACAGTCGCAACTGATAGAAGGCGGCGCTGTTGAGCATGGTGATCCTGTGCTGGTTGTCCAGGGCCACTATCCCCTCCGAGATCCCCTCCAGCACCAGATCCTGCTGGGCGAAGCGATTGGCAATGGTCTCCGGTTCCAGATCCAGCAGGGTGCGGCGCAGCAGGTGCTGCACCCAGAGCGCCAGCAGCAGGCCGCACCCCAGCACCGCTGCGATGGCGCCGACCAGCAGGGCGATCCGCTCCTGATAGGTGCCCTCCACGGTGCGCATCAGATAACCCACCGCCACCGCGCCGATGGCCTGGCCATCGGGCCCCACCACGGGAGCGAAGCAGCGGATGGCGGGGCCCAGGGTGCCCACGTCCCGGGAGCAGTAGCTCTCGCGCGACTGGAGCGCAGGCCAGATGTCCTCCCCCCGGAAGGTCTGGCCCACCAGCTCGGGGGAGGGGTGGCTCAGGCGCCTGGCATGTTCGTCGGTCACCACCATGTAGGCGGCGTCGGTGCGGCTGCAGATCCCCTGCACATAATCCCGCAGCCCGGGATCGCTCCCCTTCTCCATGGCCCGGACCACCCGGCTGTCCGCCGCCAGCACCCGGGCCAGATCGCTCCCCTTCTCCTTCAGGTTGTTCTCCAGCAGGTGGCGCATGAAGAGGGCGAGCAGACAGCCCAGGATCAGGATCAGCAGCAGTGACAAGCCAAGCGAGAGGGTGACTAGCTGGTGGCGCAGTTTCATCGTTCAACCTTGCAGCGGACGGGAAAGCCCAGGGTGAGGGTGTCCCCCGGCCGGGTCAATGGCCAGCCTGGCGCACCTCAAAGGTGGCCACTCTAACGCCTCCTCCGGCCGTTGTCGGTTAGCTGGCCCGCAAAGCCATATAAAAACTTAAACACCACGGCCCGGGCAAAAAACCTGAACGTGAGCTGTATCACACTATTTACTTAGCCTGCGAAATAAATATAATGCTTCGCAAGCTAAGTAATTGAGGTGCCCGTCATGAAAAAGGATCTGGATATGTTGCGAGAACTCTCCCTCGCCGAGCAGCTGGGGCGATTGCACCGGCTCTGGCGCACCGTGGCCGATCTCGAGCTGGCACCTCTGGGGCTCACCCATCCCCGCTGGACCGCCCTGTGGAAACTCAGCCGCCTCGGCGGCCACCTCAGCCAGAAGACCCTGGCCGAGGCCCTGGAGATAGAGCTCCCCTCCCTGATGCGGACCCTGGGTCAGCTCGAGGAGCAGGGGCTGATCGAGCGCCATTGTTGCAGCCAGGACAAGCGGGCCCGCATCGTCACCCTGACCCCGACGGGCAAGGCGCTGCTCGATCAGATCGAGGGCCGCATCATCGCCGTGCGCCGGGAACTGCTCACCGGCATCAGCCAGCAGGAGCTGGCCCAGTTTGAAGACATTGTGCACCGCATCTCCGCCAACGCCCTCGGCAAGATAGCCGCACAGCATGAAGAGAGAGAATAAGATGACACCGGATCAACAATTCAAGCGCTGGATAAAGTGGGCAATCGTCTGCTTCGTCCTGGTGTTTGGCTACTTTCTGCTGGCCGACATCAAGATGCCCCTGACCCCCCAGGCCATGGCCACCCGGGTCGTCACCCGGATGGCCCCCCAGGTCAGCGGCAAGGTGGTCGAAGTCGCCGTCGCCAACAACCAGCACGTCAAGCAGGGGGATCTGCTGTTCGCCCTCGACCCGGAACCCTTCCAGCTCGCCGTGGATCAGGCCAGGCTCGCCCTGGATCAGGCCAGGCAGCAGAACCGCCAGCTGGACGCGACCCTGACCGCCTATGAGGCGGAGTACAGCTCGCTGCGCACCCAGGCCGACCAGAAACAGCGGGAAGCGGCGCGCATCGACGCCCTCTACCGCCGTCACATGGTCTCTGAACAACAGAAAGATGACGCCGACAGCGCCGCCCGCACCGCCCGTGCCAACCTGCTCGGCAGCCAGGCCCGGGTAGAGCAGGCCCGCGTTAACCGCGGCTTGCCAGGGGAAGACAACCTGCTGCTGCGCCAGGCCCGCAACCGCCTCGCCCAGGCCGAGCTCAACCTCGCCTACAGCCGGGTTCATGCGAGCCAGGACGGCATCATCACCAATTTGCAGCTCAAGCCTGGCAGCGTGGCCAATGCGGGCTCCCCCCTGCTGGCCCTGGTCTCCGAGCAGGTGGACGTGATCGCCGATTTTCGCGAGAAGAGCCTGCGCCATGTCAGCGCCGGCAGTCAGGCCCTCGTCGCCTTCGACGGCGAGCCCGGTCGTCTCTATCCGGCCCGCGTCGCCAGCCTGGATGCCGGGGTCAGCGCCGGCCAGTTTGACGCAAACGGCCAGCTTGCGAACCCTGTCGAGTCCGATCGCTGGGTGCGGGATGCCCAGCGCCTGCGCCTGCACCTGACCCTGGAGCAACTGCCCACTCACCTGCCGGCCGGGGCCCGCGCCACGGTGCAGCTGCTGCCGGACAACACCCTGACCGGGCTGCTGGCCCGCGGCCAGATCCGTCTGCTCAGCCTGCTGCACTACATCTATTGAGATGACGACCATGAACCTGTGGCACAGACCCCTCACCCCCAACGAACTGCGCCAGTGTCTGCGCATCGCCTTTGGCTGTACCCTGGGGTTTGTGCTGTGCAAGATCTTCGGCTGGAGCAACGGGGTCTTCTTCACCGTCACCCCGGTGCTGCTGCTCGGCCTGGTGCCGGTGATGAACGGTCACGCCGCCCGCCAGCTCATCGCCTCCGCCGCCATGTGCGGTCTGGAAGTGGGGCTGCTCGGCGGCCTGTTCGGCGGCCACCCGGGGCTCATGACCCCCCTGGTCTTTTTGCTCTTCCTCTACCGTTTCGCCGCCATGTCCCGGGGCAGCCTGTTCCTGTTCGGTGCCAACGGGGTACTCAGCCTCAGCATCATGCTGCACTTTGCCAGCTACCCCGGGATTGATCTGAACGACCTCATCTTCAGCAACCTCTGGGCCAGCGTCCTGTCGGTGCTCATCGCCTATCTGATGACGGCCCTCATTCCGGACGTGGAGGAGCGCCCCAGGCCGGCCCCCTCCCCCAAGGCGCCGCACCGGATGCGCCACGAAGCCCTGCTGGGGGCATCCATCGCGACCCTCTCGTTCCTGGTGTTCCAGATCTTCGATCTGCGCGACTCCATGTCCGCCCAGGCCACCACCCTGCTGCTGCTCTTCCCCATGCACTGGAACGGCGCCCTGGACTATGCCCGCAAGCGGGCCATGGGCACCCTGCTGGGGGTGAGTTTCGGCATCCTGGGGCAACTGGTGCTCTATGACTGGTCCGGCTTGCTGCTGCTGGTGACCCCGGTGCTCTGGCTCGGTGCCATGCTGTTCAGCTATGCCCATGTAAAGGAGGCGAGCGGCTCCGGAGTCGGCTTCGGTGCCCTCACCACCCTCGGCATCCTGTTCGGCCAGTACCTGACCCCGGGCAACGACCTGGTCTTCAGCGCCCTCTATCGGGTGAGCAGCATCCTCTTTGCCATCGTGGTCACCCTGCTCGCCTGCTACCTCATCCACCGGCTGCTCAATCGCTTCGAGGCGACACGGTTCGGCCACTGACCCTTTTCTGCAGCCATTGGATGGCTCCCTTTCGCCCCGCTTGCCTGCCGGGGCGTTTTTTTGCCTGCCCCACGGACCAGAGGGAGACGGACGCATCCCGACGCAGGGCTCCTGCCACGAGGTTGCAGTTGTGCCTCATCCTGTTAGGCTCAAGGCCATATGACACCGTTGTGAGGATCAAACATGAAACACGCCAAGCTCTTTCTACTGGGGGCGGGCGCCATCACCCTGCTCGGCGGCTGCGATCTGGGCAGCGGCAAGCTGGGAGTGACCGGCGGCGATCCCGTCACCTATCTGTGTGAACAGAACCAGAAAGTGCAGGTTCGCTACTTCTCCCTCTCGGACGAGAGCCTGAACTTCGTCAAGCTCTCCCTCCCCGATGGCAAGGATTACACCCTGCCCCAGGCGGTTTCCGCCTCCGGCGCCCGCTATACCGACGATCACGAGGTGGTCTGGTGGAACAAGGGCAAGGAGGGGTTCGTCGAGATGCGCGATGACGCCGGGGAGTGGCAGAGCCGCTACAACGACTGCAAGGAGCAGTGATCCGCGCCGTCATGGCACACAGCCCACACGAAACACCCCGGCCTGGCCGGGGTGTTTGTCATTTCACTTCCACTTCGAATCGGGCCACAACCCGAGCCGGAATGGCTTGCAGATTCTGATCCGATGGCCGGTAGCGCAGCTGCGCCAGCCCGGAGATGGCGATGAGATCCAGCACGCCGGGAGGCTGGGACTCCAGTACCTCTGGGCTGAACAGCGTGCCATTGGAATCGATGAGGTAGCGAAGGGTCACATACCCCTTGACCGGCCTCTTCGCCGGCAGCCCCCCGACCGGGTTAAAACTGATGGCATCCCCCACCAGCACCCAGTATTCGGGCAGCGTTTCCCAGGTGACATCCACCGGAGGCTGATTCAGCTTGGCGGTGGGGCTGGCACAGCCCCCGAGCAGGGCCAGGGCGGCCCACAGAAACAACCCTTTCACACGCACTGACATTCCCTCTTCGTTGTATCGCTCGATTCCATGAGCGACGCGCCAGTGTCAGGCAAAGGGGCTCATCCGGGAAGCCCCCATCTGGCAGGCAAAAAAAAGCCAACCCCGGAGGGCTGGCCTTGTGATCTCTCACGGCTCAGGCGCGCTTGTCGCTTACCACCAGCCAGAGGGCATGGACCATGCCGGGCAGACCGCCCAGCAGGGTCAGCACTATGTTGATGAGGAAATGGAGGCTGAAGCCCACCTGGATAAAGGCGCAGACCGGGGGGAGAAAGATGGCCAGCAGGATCTTGAGCAGATTGTTCATCGGGATTCCTCGTGTAAACAGCGCTTGGGGTTGGCCTAACCATAAACACCCAAGGCCTCAACTGCAAACCAGACAGGGGATCCGCTCTCCTCCTTTCCGCCAGGCGTTGAGGTCGTGAACCATCTGGTTGCTGCTGCCGCGCCAGAGCAGACCGGGATCCGCCAGGGCCTTCTCGAACCTGCCATCCACCAGCACGTCCAGCAAGGCCACCAGCTCCCGCTGGGCCGGGCTGAGATCGGCCAGCAGATAGCCGGTCCAGCACCAGATGTCCTTGCCGGGGCACTCGGCCCGCACCCGCTTCACCAGCGCCAGCACATGCGGCACGTTGGCGGGGTGGAGCGGATCGCCGCCGGAGAGCGACAGTCCGCGCCGCTTGATGCGGCTGTCGTTGAGATCGTGAATGATGCGATCGCTCATCGCCTCATCGAACGGCTTGCCCCCATCGAGCCGCCAGGTGCTCTGGTTGTAGCAACCGGGGCACTGGTGCTCGCAACCCGACACGAACAAGGTGGCGCGGGTGCCTGGGCCGTTGATCACATCGACCGGGTAGTACTGGTGGTAGTGCATTCGAGTTCTCTGGGTTAACGGCCAACCCCCTCCCAACCTCCCCCTTCGAAAGGGAGAGGAGCTTCTTTGCCCCCTTCCCTGCCAAGGGGAGGGCTGGGGTGGGGTCTGCTCGCTTACATATGCTTGACCCGGCGTTTGACCTCTTCCTGCTTGCCCGCGTTGAAGGGGCGCGCATCCGGGCTGCCGAGATAGCCGCACACCCGGCGGGTCACCGACACCTTGGCCGGGTCGTGGTTGCCGCAGCGCGGGCAGGTGAAGCCCTTGGAGGTGCACTCGAACTCGCCGGTGAAGCCGCAGTCGTAGCACTCGTCGATGGGGGTGTTGGTGCCGTAGTAGGGCACCTTGTCATAGCTGTAGTCCCAGACGTTCTCCAACGCCTCCAGGTTGTGCTGGATGTTGGGGTACTCGCCGTAGCAGATGAAGCCGCCGCTGGCGATGGGCGGATAGGGCGCCTCGAAGTCCAGCTTGTCGTAGGGGTTCACCTGCTTCTCCACGTCCAGGTGGAAGCTGTTGGTGTAGTAGCCCTTGTCGGTCACCCCGGCCACCACGCCAAACTCCTTGGCGTCGATGCGGCAGAAACGGGTGCAGAGGTTCTCGCTCGGGGTGGAATAGAGGCTGAAGCCGTAGCCGGTCTCCTCCTTCCACTCGTCGGTGGCCGCCTTGAGCCGCGCGATGATGGCGATGGCCTTCTGGCGCAGGGTCTCGCTGTCGAACAGGTGGACGTCTGTGCCATAGAGGGCGTTGATGGTCTCGTGTACCCCGATGTAACCCAGCGAAATGGAGGCGCGGCCATGTTTGAAGATCTCGCAGATGTTGTCATCGGCCTTGAGGCGCACCCCGCAGGCCCCCTCCATGTAGAGGATGGGGGCGACCCGGGCCTTGACCCCGTCGAGGCGCTTGATGCGGTACATGAGCGCTGTCTTGGCCACCCGCAGGGCGGCGTCCAGCTTGTCCCAGAAGTCCGCTTCATCGCGGGATTTCAGGGCAATGCGCGGCAGGTTGAGGCTCACGACCCCCAAGTTGTTGCGCCCCTCGTGGACCAGCTCGCCATTCTCCTCGTAGGCACCGAGGAAGGAACGGCACCCCATGGGGGTCTTGAAGGAGCCTGTGACCTTGACCACCTGGTCGTGGTTGAGGATGTCCGGGTACATCCGCTTGGAGGCGCATTCCAGCGCCAGCTGCTTGATGTCGTAGTTGGGATCCCCCTGCTTGTGGTTGAGGCCATCCTTGATGGCGAACACCAGTTTCGGGAAGACGGCGGTCTTCCTGTTCTTGCCAAGGCCGGCGATGCGGTTGCCTAGGATGGCGCGCTGGATGAGGCGCGATTCCCAGCTGTCCCCCAGGCCAAAGCCGAAGGTGACGAACGGCGTCTGACCGTTGGCGGTGTGCAGGGTATTGACCTCGTATTCGAGTGACTGGAAGGCGTCGTGGCACTCCTTCTCGGTGCGGGCCATGGCATAGGCATCCACGTCCCTGATCCCCCACTCCTCGGCCACCTCCCGGTGCTTGTGCCAGCTGATGGTCACATAGGGTGCCAGCACTTCGTCGATACGGTTGATGGTGGTGCCGCCATAGATATGGCTCGCCACCTGGGCGATGATCTGGGCGGTCACCGCAGTGGCGGTGCTGATGGATTTGGGAGTGTCTATCTCCGCGTTGCCCATCTTGAAGCCGTGGGTCAGCATCCCCTGCAGATCGATCAGCATGCAGTTGAACATGGGGAAGAAGGGGGAGTAGTCGAGATCGTGGAAGTGCAGGTCGCCGCTCTCGTGGGCCTGCACCACGTCACGGGGCAGCATGTGACTGATGGCGTAATGCTTGGCGACGATGCCCGCCAGCAGGTCACGCTGGGTCGGGATCACCTTGGAGTCCTTGTTGGCGTTCTCGTTGAGCAGAGCCGCGTTAGTCTGCTCCACCAGGCCGCGGATCTCCTGGGCCAGGCGACCCCGGGCCTCGCGAGCCTGATCACGGTCGTGACGGTATTCGATGTAGGCACGGGCGATGGCCTTGTCGTCGGAGGCCATCAGGTGGTTCTCGACCCGGTTCTGGATCTCGTGGATGTCTACCTCCCCTCGCCCCTCCAGCTCCTGGCTGACAGCGGCGGCAATGCGCTCTGCCAGCGCCGGACTGGCCTGATTGACCGCTGCCGCCGCTCGGCTGACCGCATCGCGGATCAGTTGGCCATTGAATGGTGCACGACATCCATCGCGTTTGATCACTACCGGTTTCATCGATTTTCCCCGTATTGAAAGACCTGGTGGCCACCCTCGGCTCACCCTCGTTGAGTCCCCTTCTCCACGCCCGTCCCCGGCGCAAACAAGGTCAGCCAAGGCTTGAAACACCTGGGCTGACACTGAGAGGGTGACCACTTATGCACAGCTTTATGACACTATATATGGGTGTTTTTTTTATGCTTACCCCTATATGTGGGGTCTATTAGGCACCAAAGCGGTACCCTGTTTCTTGATCCAGAACAGGTTTTGGAAGGAGTGGGGCAGTTCACGACCAGCGCCAAAAGACGCTCTTTTTGCTCACCCCAGACGGGATGCGGGCTCCCGCCCGGCAAGGGATAAAAAGAGAGGGGCACGCCTTCCGACAACAATTGACCGAAGCGCCAGAGAGCGGGAGAGCACATACTGGGGAACAGTCTGTCCCTTGCGGAAAACACACGTGACCAAGGTCTTGCTCCTGCTCTCCCTCTTCTCCCTCCCGCTGCTGGCCGCCGAGATCCTGGTGATCAGCAGCTATCACCAGAGCAACCAGTGGGATCAGAGCTACAGTGCCGGCCTCGAGCAGCACCTCGAGCAGGCGCATCACCTCGGCTATCTCTATCTGGACACCAAGCGCCGGCCCGGCCAGACCCGTGACGAACTGCTCGCCAAGGGAATGGCCGCCTACCGGACCCACCAGCCGGCGCTGGTGATCCTGGGGGATGACAACGCCATCAACGCCCTCGACCGACCCATCGCCGCCCGGGGAACGCCCGTGGTGTTTCTCGGGATGAACGAGAATCCGCGCCCCAAGGGGCTGGTCGGCCACCCCCTGATCACCGGCGTACTGGAACGCCCCCTGCTCAAGCGCAGCATCAGCGAGATGAGTCAGTTGATGGGAGGACTGGAGCGCGCCCTGGTGCTGTTTGACGAAAGCGAGGTGTCCCGCACCGCCGTCGCCCACGAGTTTAAGGGGCGAGGCGAGCTGACGATCGGCCAGACCCGGGTCAGCAGCCGCCAGTTCACCGACTACGGACGCTGGCAGGAGGCAGTGCTCGCCAGCCGGGAAAATGGCTATCAGACGCTCTTCCTCGGCCTCTACCACACTCTCACCGACGCTCAGGGCCAGCATGTAAGCGAGCAACAGGTGCTGGCATGGACCAGCGCCAACAGCCCGGTGCCACTGTTCTGCTTCTGGGCCTTTGCGGTGGGCAGGGGAGCCGCCATCGGCGGCCTGGTGCTCGACGGACACAGTCAGGGAGAGAGAGCCGCCGAACTGGCCAATGCCATCCTCTCGGGCACGGCGCCCGGCGCCCTCTCCCCCCGCGCCGCATCCCGCGGGGAATACCTGTTCAGCAAGAGCGAACTGGCACGCTGGCACCTGACGGCTCCCGATGCCTGGCAGGACAAGGTGAGCTACGTCGAGTGAGCCCACCAACGACAAACCCGGCCAGTGGGCCGGGTTTGTCTGCTCAAACGTGCATTCTCAGGGCTGAATGGCCGCCTGCAACTCGGCCTCGGTCCAGATGGTGATCCCCAGCTCCTGGGCCTTGGCGAGCTTGGAGCCTGCCGCCTCCCCCGCTACCAGCACGTCTGTCTTGGCCGACACCGAGCCCGCCACCTTGGCCCCCAGGGCCTGCAGCGCCGCCTTGGCGTCGTTGCGGGACAAAGCGGTGAGGGTACCAGTCAGCACGAAGGTCTTGCCGGCAAAAGGTTGATCGCTTGCCTCCTTCTTCTCGATGGCCGGCCAGTGGATCCCGGCGGCCAACAGGGCGTCGAGCACCTCGATGTTGTGGGGCTGACGCAGGAAGTAGTAGACGTGCTTGGCCACTATGTCCCCCACGTCGGCCACTTCCAGCAACTGCTCCACCGAGGCGGCGCGCAGGGCATCCAGGGTAAGGAAGTGGTTGGCGAGGTTCAAGGCGGTCGCCTCCCCTACTTCGCGGATCCCCAGGGCAAACAGGAAGCGGGGCAGCGTGGTGCTGCGGGCGGCATCGATGGCCGCCACCAGATTGAGGGCCGATTTTTGCCCCATCCGCTCGAGACCGGCCAGCTGGATGGCGTTGAGACTGAACAGGTCCGCCGGGGTCTTCACCAGCCCCTTGTCCACCAGTTGCTCCACTATCTTGTCGCCAAGGCCATCCACATCCATGGCGCGACGCGCCGCGAAGTGCTTGATGGCGGCCGCCCGCTGGGCCTCGCAGAAGAGACCGCCGGAACAGCGGGCCACGGCCTCCCCTTCCAGCCGCTCCACCGCCGAGCCGCACACCGGGCACTCGGTCGGGAAGAGGATCGCGCGGGCATCCGCCGGGCGCTGCGCCTCCACCACAGCCACGACCTGGGGGATCACGTCCCCGGCCCGGCGCACGATCACGGTGTCGCCGATCATGACGCCAAGGCGCGCGATCTCGTCCGCATTGTGCAGGGTAGCGTTGGAAACGGTGACGCCGCCGACAAACACCGGCTTGAGCTTGGCTACCGGGGTGATGGCACCGGTGCGGCCCACCTGGAACTCGACGTTCTCAAGCGCCGTCATCTCCTCTTCGGCCGGGAACTTGTGGGCAGTGGCCCAGCGCGGCGCGCGGGCCACGAAACCGAGCTCCCCTTGCAGGGCGATGTCATCCACCTTGTAGACCACGCCGTCGATCTCGTAGGGGAGATCCCCGCGACGCGCCAGGATATCATCGTGAAACGCCTGGCAGCCGGCGGCACCCTCTTTGAGCTTCACTTCCGGGCTGAGCGGCAGACCCCAGGCCTTGAGCTGATTGAGGCGACCGAAGTGGGACTCCCCCAGCTCGTCGCCACCGACTCCCACGCCGTAGGCATAGAAGCTGAGGGGGCGGCTGGCGGTGATGCGTGAATCGAGCTGGCGCAGGCTGCCGGCAGCGGCGTTGCGCGGGTTGACGAACACCTTCTCCCCCGCCGCCAGCGCATCGCGGTTCATCGCCTCGAACCCCGCCTTGGGCATGAAGACCTCCCCACGCACCTCCAGCCGCGCAGGCCACCCCTGGCCGCGCAGGGTCAGGGGAATGGCCTTGATGGTGCGCACGTTCTCGGTGATCTCCTCCCCCGTGGTGCCGTCCCCGCGAGTGGCGGCCTGCACCAGCTGGCCATCCACGTAGAGCAGGCTCACCGCCAGACCGTCGAGCTTGGGTTCGCAACAGAAGGTGAAAGTCACCTCCCGCTTGAGGCGATCACTCATGCGTTGCTCGAACGCCTGCAACTCCTCGCTGCTGAAGACGTTGTCCAGACTCAGCATGGGGATCTCGTGGCGTACCTGCTTGAAGGCGGTCAGCGGCTGGCCTCCCACCCGCACGCTCGGCGAGGCCGGGGTTTTCAACTCGGGATGCTCGGCCTCCAGCGCAATCAGCTCGCGCATCAGGCGATCGTATTCGGCGTCCGGCACCGTGGGGTTGTCCAGCACATAGTACTGATGGCCGTACTCGGTCAGCAGCTCACACAGTTGACGGTGGCGGGAGAGGATATCGCTCATGAAAAAGTCTCGAAGTGTGATGGAACATTCAGTCTGGGGCAGAAACAAAAATGCGGCACCGGGGTACCGCACTTTTCATTGTTCAAGCCCCATGGCGCATCAGTCGCGGCTGGCCTCGTAGGCCGCCAGCTCGTGACGGTAGCGGGCGATGTCGTCGTCGCTGAGGGGACTGCGCGAGGCGTCGGTCAGCATGGCATCGAGATCGCTCGCCAGCTGATCCGCGGCCTGCAACATGTGCTCGAAGGCGAAGGCGGCATTGCTGCGAAGGGGCAGTTGCATGAAGAGGGACACACCCGGGGTGCTGAACTGCTCCATGCGATAGGGGTTGAAGGTACCCGGCTTGACCATGTTGATCATGGAGAAGAGCACCTCCCCCTTGCCGCCCAGATCTTCGTGACGGTGGAAGATGTCCATCTCGCCAAACTTGAAGCCCAGCGCCAGCAGGGAAGAGAGCAGAGTCGCACCTTGCAGATCGTGGCCGGGACGGGCCATCAGGTTGATGACATAGACATCCTGCCAGATCTTCTCGACCGGGGCCGGAGCGGGTTCTGGCTCGGCTGCGTGAACCGGCTCTTCATAGGCTGGCTCGTCATCGTAAGCGGGCTCTTCATAAGCCGGCTGGGCGTAGCGGGGAGCCTGCTGGGCAACCGGTGCCGGCTCGCGTGCACCGAAGGTCGGCGCCTGAGCATAGGCCGGCTCCACCAGCGGCTCTTCGTCCAGCGGCTGCATCATGGGCTCGCGCTGCGGACGGGAACGGTGTACCGGGGTACGGCGGATCACCTGGGCAGGTTTGCGCACCGGCGCGGCAGGGGCCTCTTCAACAGGGGCGGCAACCGGCTCGTCATAGTCCTCTTCTTCCTCATACACAGGCTGAGGGGGGACAGGGCGAGCGGCAGGCTTGCGCACCACGGGAGGCGGCAGATCGGCGTCGTCATCTTCATCATCGAAGGCGGGAACGGGGGCGACACGGCGGGGTTCGGGCTGACGGGCCTCGTCGCTGCGCAGTTTGGGCTCGGCACGACGGCCACCGCTCACCACACGCACCTGACCGATGCCATCGCTGTCGAAGGCGTCGTTGTCACGCTCACGGGACTTGGACTCCATCCGACCCAGGGGTTTCTCCTTGATCGGTGCCTGACGATTCTTTCTGTTGCTCCACAACCCGTGAATGAGCAATGCCGCGATGGCAATACCGCCCAGGGCAACCAAGATGTAACGCAATTCCTGCATTAGCTGCTTCTCTTTCTAGTTTTGCTCAGCCAAAGCGACGGCTTCACCGATATCGACCGACACTATGCGCGAAACCCCGGGCTCTTGCATCGTGACGCCAACCAGCTGCTCGGCCATCTCCATGGAGACCTTATTATGACTGATGTAAACGAACTGTACTGTGCTCGACATCTCTTTGACAAGAGAACAGAAGCGACCGACGTTCACTTCATCGAGCGGTGCATCCACCTCATCCAGCAGACAAAATGGTGCTGGATTGAGTCTGAAGATGGCAAAAACCAGCGCAAGGGCGGTTAGCGCCTTCTCCCCCCCGGAAAGCAGGGCAATGGTAGCATTCTTCTTGCCCGGAGGTCTTGCCATGATGCTCACTCCGGCCTCCAAAAGATCATCCGAGGTCAGCTCAAGCCAGGCACTGCCCCCCCCGAACACTTTTGGGAACAGGGATTTTAAATCTTCATTGACCTTATCGAAAGTGTCGCGGAAGCGTATTTGTGTTTCTTTATCAATTCTTTTAATGGCTTGGCTCAAGGTATCGAGGGCCTGCTCCAGATCCTGGCACTGATTTTCCAGGTAGCTTGAACGGGTTTTCGCCTCCTCATACTCTTCCAGTGCCGCCAGGTTGATGGCGCCAAGCGCCTCCACCTGCGCCTCCAGCGTCTGGATCTCCTGGCGCAGCTTGCCGCGATCAGCGGCAATCAGCACCGCCTGATCGAGGTCCACCAGGCGCACGCCCAGCTCTTCGAACTGCTCGTGCAGTCCCTGCCGGCGCGTCAGGTTGCGCTCGCGCTCGAGCCGCAGAGTCGCCAGCTTCTCTTGAATTTTCACCAGCTGCTTGTGATCGGCGCTTCTGGCCTGCTCCAGCTCGGTCAGCTGACGCTCCAGCTCCGCGAGCCGCTGGTGACAGGCCAGTTGCTGCGCCTCAAGATTGCGCTGTTCGACCAGCAGGGGCGACAGATCCTGACTCGGAGCGGCCCCTGGCTCCTTGAGTTCCGCCAGCTCCAGGCCGAGACGGGCCAGCTCCTGCTCGCGCAGCGTGATGAGCTGGCGCTGGTTCTGCTGCTCCAGTTGCAACCGCTGGCAGGCCGCCTGCTGCTGCTCCCGGCGAAGGCGCACCTCTTCCAGCGCCCGCTCCGCCCCGTTCACCTGCTCCTGGGCGAGCAGCAGCGCCTCGGCGAGTACCTCCCCCTGCTCCTGCAGCTCGCCAAGGGCCGCTTCATCCTGCTCAAGCCGCTCCCCGGCCGACGCCAGCCGCTGCGCCTCCTCAGCCTGCTCCTTGTCGAGCCGGGCCAGCTCTTCCCCCAGCTGGCCCAGGCGCTGCAAGCGCTCCTGGCGCTGCCCCTCGCGCAGACTCCAGGCTTCGCGCAGTTGCTGCCACCGCAGCTCCTGCTCGCGCAGGGTGTGCTGAGCCAGCTCATGGGCACTGTGCAGCTGGGCCCGCGCTGCATCGGCGGCGGCAAGCTGCTCGTCGAGTCTGTGCAGCGCCTCCCGACCCGCGGCCAGCTCGGTGTGCAGCCGCTCACGCTCACCGAGCAGCGCCAGCGTACCGAGGGCCATGCCCTCCCCCAGATCCGCCCAGTTGGGGCCGAACCAGTCGCCGGCGGGAGTGAGCAGCGACTCACCGGCAGAGAGGCTGTGCAGGCGGGACAGCGCCTCCTCCCTGCTCTCTGCCAGCCAGATGGCATTGAGGAAAGCCGGAATGTGCTCGCCCCCCAGTTGCGCCGCCAGGGTACCGGCCCTGGCTGGCTGGGCCGGGCCAATCCAGAGTCCGGGTTGCGCCAGGTTGCACTCGTCCGCCGGGATTGCGGTGAGCCAGCGGCCGAGCACCTTGTCCAGCCCCCGGGCCCACTCGGGGGGAACCTGCAACCGATCCGCCAGGGTCGCACCCGCCATCTGCTCCCCCAGGATCTGATCCAGGGTGGCGAGGCGCGCCTCCAGCTCGCGCAGCAGGCCCTGCTGGCGACCCTGCTCTGCCTTGAGCTCTTCATGGCGCGACACACCGGCCTGCCACGCTGCATCGGCTTCCTCATGGCGGGCGCGGGAGAGCGAGAGTTCCGCCGCCAGGGCATCGAGGGCCGGTTGCAGGTTCTCCCCCTCCCCGCCAAGGGGCCCGGCCTGTTCGTCTTCCAGCTTGAGGCGGGCAAGCCGGGTCTTGGCCTGCAGCTCCTGCAGGCCATTCACCTCGGCGCGGGTCTGGTTGAGCCGCCCCTGCAACTGGCCCAGCTGCTGCTGCCACTGCTGCTGACGCTGGCGCGCCTGCTCGAGCCGATCGCCCGCTACCGCACGCGCGCTCTGCTGGTCGGTGAGCAACTGCTCACACTGCTCGAGGCGCGCCGACGCCACCTCCCCCTGCAACGTGCTGTCGCCCAGTTGCTCCAGCTGGCCGGCCAACTGGGCCTTGAGACCGTCGATACGCTCGCCGAGGGACTGCCGCCTCGTCTGCCAGTCGCGGCCAAGCTCGCTCTGGTGCAATTGCTGCTGCTCGAGGCGGGCGATGGCTTGCCCGCCGAGGAAAATCTGCTGCTGGCGGCTCGCCTGCTCGGCCTGCGCCTCCTGGCGGGCCACCGACAGGGTGACGTGGCGCCCTTCGTCTGCGGTGCGCTTGGCATCGAGGGCCGCCAGCGCCTGTTCAGTCTGGGCCAGTTCGGTCTTGGCTTCGCCAAGACGCGTCTCCAGCGCCCACAGTTCCGAGCCGATCAGTTCGCTGCGGGCCGCGCGACTGCGACTCTTGAGCTGCTTGTAGCGCTCGGCGGTCTCGGCCTGGGCCTTGAGGTGCTCGAGGCGTGAGCCCAGTTCGCCGCGGATGTCGCCAAGGCGTTCCAGGTTCTCCTGGGTATGGCGGATGCGCTGCTCGGTCTCCCGGCGCCGCTCCTTGTAGCGGGAGACCCCGGCGGCCTCTTCCATGAACAGCTTGAGATCGGCGGGGCGAGACTCCACCAGCCGGCTGACGGTGCCCTGTTCGATGATGGCGTAACTGCGGGGCCCAAGGCCGGTGCCGAGGAAGAGGTCGGTCACATCCTTGCGGCGGCACTTCTGGCCGTTGATCTGGTAGTGATTGGAGCCGTCGCGCAGCACTTCGCGGCGCACCGAGATCTCGGTAAAGCGGCCGAACTCGCCGGGTACCCGGTTGTGGGGATTGTCGAACACCAGCTCCACCGAGGCGCGGCCATGGGCGCTGCGGTTGATGGAGCCGTTGAAGATGACGTCGGTCATGTTCTCGCCGCGCAGATGGCGGGCGGAGCTCTCCCCCAGCACCCAGCGCACGGCGTCGATGACGTTGGATTTGCCGCAGCCGTTGGGGCCCACCACGGCGGTCATGTCGGCGTTGAGTTCGATGCGGGTCGGCTCGACAAACGACTTGAAACCGGCGAGTTTGATCAATTTCAGACGCATGGCGGCCTATGTGGGTAACGAAATAAAGAGGAGGCGGGCAGGCGACTTTACCAAATCAAAGGCTTGTTTGTAATATGCTGGCACTTTCCCCATTCATTGATGGAGCTCACATGAGCCAATCACCCCACATGGTCAAAGATTCGGTCAGCGGTGCAGACTACTTCCTGCGCGGCTTCTCGCTCATCCGCCAGCCTGGCATCCGCACCTTCGTGCTGATCCCCCTGCTGGTCAACTTCGTGCTCTTTGCCGGTGCCTTCTACGCCCTGTTGCTACAACTGGACGGCCTGTTCGCCTGGCTGCACCAGCAGATCCCGAGCTGGCTCTCCTGGCTTGATTACCTGCTCTGGCCCATCGCCCTCATCACCATACTGGTGGTCTTCTCCTTCATCTTCAGCTCGGTGGCCAACTGGATAGCTGCCCCTTTCAACGGCCTGCTGGCAGAGAAGGTGGAACAGATCCTCACCGGTGAAGCCATGAATGACACCGGCATGCTGGATGTGGTGAAAGATGTGCCCCGTACTTTCGGCCGCGAATGGACCAAGCTGAAATACTATCTGCCCAAGGCCATCGGCTGCCTGATCCTCTTCCTGATCCCGGTAGTGGGCCAGACCCTGGCACCCGTGCTCTGGTTCCTGCTCAGCGCCTGGATGATGGCGATCCAGTATGTCGATTATCCGTTCGACAACCACAAGATCGGCTTCATCACCATGCGCGACGCCCTCAAGCAACGTCGTGGAAAGTGCCTGAGCTTCGGCGCCCTGGTGACCCTCTTCTCCGCCATCCCGGTGGTGAATCTCTTCGTGATGCCGGTGGCCATCTGTGGCGCCACCGCCATGTGGGTGGACCAATACCGCAGCGAGCAACTTGGACGCTGAACCGCATCATCATGATCAAAAGAGGGGGCGAAAGCCCCCTTTTCATTACTTAATCTAATGCATAACCAAGATAGCTTGTCGCCCCAGCGCAGGGTTGTTAGGATGCGGGGCTTTCTCGCACCCTGGGATATCTCATGTTACATGCACTCTTCTTGCTCGGCCTGGTGGCCGAAGGGATGACTGGCGCGCTGGCAGCGGGTCGGCGACGGATGGATCTGTTTGGCGTCGTGATCATCGCCTCGGCGACGGCCATCGGTGGCGGTACCATTCGGGATGTGCTGCTGGGCCACTATCCCCTGCTCTGGGTCGAACACCCCGAATACGTGCTGCTGGTGGCGGGCGCCGCCATGACCGGGGTCATCTCGGCCCCGCTGATGCGCTACCTTGGCAAGCTGTTCCTGGCGCTTGATGCCCTGGGGCTCGTGGTCTTCTCCATCTTCGGGGCTGCCCGGGCGCTCGAGATGGGCCACGGGGCCGGCATCGCCTGCATCATGGCCGTGGTGACCGGCGTGTTCGGGGGGGTGCTGCGGGACTTGCTGTGCCAGCGTATCCCGCTGGTGTTCAAGCGCGAGCTCTATGCCGCCGTCTCGCTGATCACCGCCGCACTCTACTGCTTTGCGCTGCACCATGGGCTGCCCAACGACTGGGCCGCTTTCGGTGCCATCGGCATCGGCTTCGTGCTGCGCCTCCTGGCGGTACGCTTCAAGTGGGGACTGCCCACCTTCAACTATCAGTACGCCACCCATTGAACACGCCAGTTCCTGGCCATATCGCACGGATAACGAGCAACAAAAAAGCGCCATACGGCGCTTTTTTGTTGGGCATCGGCAAGAGAGGAAAGGGTCAGTTGATCCCTTCCGAGCTGAAGAAGGTCGCCTTGTCGGCGATGAAACGCACCTTGATGTTCTTGCCTTCCCCTCCCCAGACACAGCTCGTGGTGCCGAGAGCATCGTCGCAACGCTCGGCCTTGCCGAGGATGGCGCTCGCTTCGGCATAGCTCATCCCGACTTTCAGCTTGTCGTAGCTCTCGCGGTTGAGCTTGCCGCAACCAGTCAACAACAGGGCGATGAGCCCCCCGATCATAATCTGCTTCATCTTTCTCTCCTCTGGCTGGAGTCCAGAGCCTAGCAGCTTGGTCCCCCTCAATGCCAGCGGCAAAAAGACACAATCGGCACTCAACCCTTGAGGAAATCCCGACTCACCAGCTGCGAACGGGGCCAGTGTCCAGGTGCACGAAGTTGTCGGAAGGGTAATAACCCACACCGCCCACCTTGAGGTTCAGGGCGGCCTTGCGCAGGTGCGCCAGCTGCACGCCGGGGATGCGCACGTCAACCGCCTGCCCCAGGGTGTGGTAGCTGTGCTTGGCAACACCGCGACTCTTGCGCCGCTTCTGCTGATTGGTGGCCGGGGAGCGATAACCCGAGATGAGCTGGATTTCGCCGTGGCGTCCCAGCTTGTGTTGTAGCAGAAAGAGCTGATCGAACAGCTTTCTGTCGATGTTGAACACTTCGTTGCGACGGTAGTCACGGAAAATATGGTTGAGCTCCGCCAGCCCGTCGCTCAGATAGTGGCCATCTTCCCAATAACTGGCGCGTACCCGCTCGCCGGTATTGAGGTTGAAGAAACTCAGTTCCCGTCCCGAAGTGCTGCGGCTCGCCAGCGCAGGGAACGACAGCAGGCTGGTCCCCATCAAGCAACCCGCCCCCAGCAGCAGACGGCGTCGGCTTATCTCTTGTCCCAGCATCCGTTGTCCGTCCATCTCATGGTGAAGTCACACAGGTGAATGAATTTGATACAAGGGCCGAAACTACCTGCCAGAAAAAGCGCTGTCAAACCCCATTCACCCATGAAAAAGCCCGGCACGGGCCGGGCTTTTCACTCTGTGGCGAGGATCACAGCAAGCGGCTTTGATAGCTGACTCTGTCGAATCCGTAGATATCGTTGCGCAGTTGCTGACGTCCCTCTTCATCAATCCAGCTGCTCCAGTAGACGGTAAATACCGGGATAGGGTTGCTCAGGGGCAGCCACTTGGTCTGGGTCTCTTTCAGGATGCTGGCCACCTTGTCCGGCTGATAGCGGGAGTCCGCCAGCAGCAACTCTGCCAGATCGTCGGCGTGTTCCACCCGGATGCAACCCGAGCTGAAGGCACGGGCCCCCTGCTCGAACAGCGCCTTGCGCGGGGTGGAATGGAGATAGATGGCATCGTTGTTGGGCAGATAGAACTTGTAGCGACCCAGGGCATTGTGATCCCCCGGCTTTTGCCGCAACCGGTAAGGGAAACCGGAGGCCAGCGCATGGTGCCAGCCATCTTCGCTGAACTGCACCGGATTGCCCTCGCCGTCGATCACCTCGAACTGTTCGCGATCCAGGTAGGCAGGATCGCGCCCGAGCTTGGGCAGAATGTCCTTGCTCAGGATGGAGCGCGGCACGTGCCAGGCCGGGTTCAGCACGATGGAGCGGATCTCGCTGGCCAGGATGGGGGTGGCTCGCTGCTCCTTGCCGACGATGACCCGACTGGTGAAGACCTCGCTGCCAGACTCCACCACGCTCAGGCGGTAGTCCGGAATGTTGACCAGCACATAGCGACCGGCAAGGTGATCCACCAGATCACGGCGCCACAGGTTGCGTACCAGCAGGCTGGCGCGCACCTCGGGGCCGGTATTGAGCCAGCTGCGGGTCTGACGGCCGATGATGCCGTCGGCCGTCAGACCGTGGCGGCGCTGGAACTGCTTGATGGCCTGTTCGGTCTCGAGATCGTAGAGGCTGTCCTGGTGAGTCGGGGCACTGTCCCCCAGTTCGTTCAGGATGGAGCGGATCTGGCCGAGCTCTGTCGAGCTCTCCCCGGCCCGCAGGGTCGGCATGGAGAGGGTGGGCCAGTGCTTGGCCATGGGCATGGCCAGCAGCTTGCGCACTTCGTCGCGCACGGCGTCGTATTCCGCCACCTGTGGCCTGAGTTGCCTGACCTGCTCCAGCAGATTGTCTCCCTGGGGGGCATGGGCCAGGGGGCGGTTCAGATCCAGCTTGAGGGTCTGCATCTGTTCGCGCGCGACCAGATCCATCCCTCGCCAGGCCTGCTGGAACCGGGCCAGCTTGCCAAAGGCCTCATCGTAGAGGGCACCGCGTCGATCCGCCGGGGTCTTTTGCAACTGCTGCCAGAGGCGGTAGAAATCCGGATGCAGCTGGGCCAGCACCGCTTCCTGCAACTGCTGTTCAAGCTCATGACGAGCCTGCTCGGCCACCTCGTTCTGATACCAGTCATGCTGGATGCTGGGACTGGCCACTACCGCCTGTTCCGTGCTGGCATGAACCATGCTGGCCGGCCAGCAGCCCAGCCAGATGAGATTCGCCAATGCCAACCAATACTTCTTACCCATGCTTCTTACCACGCTTGCCTCAAATCGGTTCATTTCGGCCTGTCAGGCGCGACGGTCAGGTCCCCATGATGCGTGAATGCTGGCGACTTTGCTAGCGGACGGAGGTGTAACGACGCCAGATGAGTTCCTGCTCCCCGCTGTCGCCGACGGCCACTATCGCCTCGTTGAACCGCGCTACGAATTCCCCGGACAGGGTCTTCTTGCTCAACATGAAAAAGGTGGGCGTCTCATGGATCGCCATGGTGTGGGGGACGACCGCGTCCGACAGCCCCTCTCTCTTCAGACCCCAGGGCGTGGCAAGACTATCCCCGAGAAAACCGTCTATCCGCCCAAGCAGCAGCTTGCGATAGTTTTGCACATCGTTGACCTCGCTCACCTGGTTGCGGTATCGCTGCAGAACCTTGGTGATTTCCGGGCCGTAATAGTAGTCCCTGGTCACACCGAGGCGATGCCCGTGGGCCAACCAGCTCGCCAGATCCGACTCCTCACCGGTACCGGATTTGCGTACCCAGAGCGATGTCCGGCCCGGGTTGTAGGGGATGGAGAACCAGGCATAACGCGCCCTCTCATCAGCAAAATACGCCTCCATCACGATGTCCAGCCGACCCCGCTCAAGATCGTGCAACCCCCGCTTCCAGGGACGCTCCACATAGACCAGACGACAACCCAGCCGATTCGACACGGCATTGAGGTAGTCGACCGCAAATCCACGCAGTTCCCGACGTGCTCCCTCTTGCTGGTAATAGTGGTATGGGGGCCAGTCATCGAAACCGACGCGAAGGGGGGAGGAGCAGAACGATTGCGCCCACAACGGTTGGAGGGGCAGACAGCAGAGCACACAGAGAGAGAAGAGTCTCATGGGTCATCCTTGACGACGTGACAGGCCATCTTAATTCTGCCCGGGTGAAATGGCGACAGATCCTGCCACAACAAAGCACAATATCAGCCGTTTGCCTGATGCGCCTCAGGTGGCGGCAGACAGGCTGGCGCCGAAAAAGCCACAATCAAGAAGAGGAAGCAAACGACCCCAAAGCCCCTTGGTAAGCAGGGTGATTGAGGGTTAATATGTGAGCAAATATATTTTTGTGATCCACTATGCTTTTTTTGCAATTGGATTAGCATATGCGCGAAATCTGCCTATCAATCTGTCGGGCGTCGAGTGAGTAATATGACCTACAAAAAGTTCGGTTTTCTGGCTGCCATCCTGGCACTGAGCGGTTTCTACCTTTATACCCTCTATCTGGCCGCTCACCCCAACGTGAGCCTGGCTTACAAGCTCTATTACCTGGAAGGCAAGACCCGTTTCTGGGAGCACAACTCCAGCATGACCTACCAGCCCGGCAACGAACTCAACCTGACCAAGCCGAGCCGCTTCCTCTCAAGCGAAGGCTGGGCCAAGAAGCCCAGCGAGCAAGGCACCGAGCTGAGCGGTCAGGGCGGTCTCTATTTCGTGCTGCCCAAGCAGCAGGCCCAGCCGGAGCAGCTCACCATCCAGGCCAGGATCAACAGCCCCCAGGCTGGCGCCCTGCTCAAGGTGGCGCTGGGCCATGATTTCACCACCACGGTCAAGCTGGCCAAGGCGGGCATCAACGAGATCCGTCTCAGCCTGCCGGGCGACTCCCTGACCGCCGATCCCAAGCGTCCCAACTTCCTGGCGCTCTCCGCCCCGACACCGCTCAACGTCCAGTCCGTGCGACTGACCGTGGCTCAGTGAAGCGGAATGCCCCAAGTATCTGTTCCGTAAAATAATTCTTTCAATAAGGAAGTTCCCATGTCCCGTGCCGATTTTCGACTCTCTCTGGTCGTTCCCGTTTACAACGAGGAAGAGAGCATAGACGCCTTCATCAGCGCGATAGATACCGAATTGGCCCCGCTCAAAGACCAGCTTGAAATCGTGTTCGTCAACGATGGCAGCCGTGACCGCACCCGTGAGGTGGTCGAGCAGGCCATCGCCCGGGATCCCCGTGTGACCCTGGTCAACCTGGCCCGCAACTTCGGCAAGGAAGCGGCCATGACCGCCGGCCTGCACCAGGCCAAGGGCGACGCCATCGTCCCCATGGACGTGGACCTGCAGGATCCCCCCTCTCTCATTCTGGAGTTCGTCAAGCTGTGGCAGACCGGCGACTATGACACCGTCTACGGCATCCGGGTGGATCGCAGCGCCGACACCCCGATGAAACGCCTCACCGCCGGTGGCTTCTACCGCTTCTTCAACGCCCTCTCCACCAGCACCAAGCTGCCGGAGAACGCCGGTGACTTCCGCCTCATCGATCGCAAGGTGGTCGAGGCCATCAAGCAGTTGCCGGAGCGCAACCGCTTCATGAAGGGGCTGTTCGCCTGGGCCGGTTTTCGCGCCGTCGGCGTTCCCTACGAGCGCCCGGCCCGCCATGCCGGCGAAACCAAGTTCAACTACTGGAAGCTGTGGAACTTCGCCCTTGACGGCCTGATGAGCTTCTCCAGCTGGCCGCTGCGGGTGTGGAGCTACATCGGGGTCGGTGTCTCCTTCATCGCCTTCCTCTATATCCTCAAGATCATCACCCAGGTGCTCTTCTTCGGCATCGACGTGCCCGGTTACGCCTCCCTGATGTCGGTCATGCTGTTCCTCGGCGGCATCCAGCTGCTGTCGCTGGGCATCATCGGCGAGTACATCGGCCGCATGTTCGTCGAGGTGAAACAGCGCCCCGTCTACCTCATCGAAGGGGTCTACGGCCAGTACGCCAAGCAGGATGAAGAGCAGAAGCAGGAAGTGCCCACCACCAGCAAGAAGAGCGCTGGCAAGAAGGCCGCCGCGAAAGCCGCTGATGATCAGCAGGAGCAGGCGTCTCAATGATCTCCCGCGAGGAATTCTGGCGGCTGGTTCGCTTCGGTTTTGTCGGCGGGGGGGCCACCCTCGTCGATCTGGGTACCTCCATCGCCCTGTTTCATACCTGGCCGGCCATCTCCGAGCACCTGGTCACGACCCTGGCCTTTGCCGTGGCGTTCTGGTTCTCGTTCTTCGGCCATCGCTACATCACCTTCCAGAAACAAGGTGCCGCCAGCAAGTTCCTGCTGGTTGCCCTCTTCTCTCTGGCGGTGCGTAACCTCATCCTGAGCGGTTTGCTGTTTGCCGGACTCTCCGGCCTGTTGCCGGTGGTGATCGCCACCCTGACCGTCACCGTGCTCACCTACGTTCTCTCCCGTATCTGGGTTTTTGCCTGATGAATGATATGACCAATACCGCCCCGTCAACCGGGGCTGCACTCCCCTATCGCCCGTCACTGCGCATCAGCGGCCGCGACTGGCTGATGATCGTCGCCGCCTTCGTACTGAGCCGGGTGGCGCTCTATGGCATGGGCTATTTCGGCGTCCAGCTCTATGGCGCCACCGACATCGGGCCGCTGCAAGCCTACTGCCAGTTCGACTGCGTCTGGTTCCAGCGCATCATCGAGAATGGCTACGACCTCTATCCACGCTGGTTGAGCAAGGGCAATGCGGCGAACTGGGCCTTCATGCCCCTCTATCCCATGCTGGCCGGCGGTCTCTCCAGCCTGTTTGACATGGAGAGCCTCATCGGTCTGATGCTGGTGGCCAACATCGCCTTCTTCATCAGCCTGCCCCTGATGCTGCTGGTGCTGCGCCAGCTCAAGCTGGGGGACGACACCGCCCGCTTCGGGGTCTGGCTGCTGGCCTTCTCCCCCTTCTCCGCCTATTTCGTCTCTGGCTATACCGAGCCCATGTTCATGGCCTTGATGCTGGGAATGTTCCTGTTCGCCTACCGCGAACAGTGGCTCATGGTCGCCTTCCTCGGCATCTTCATCTCCGCCACCCGCAACCTGGGGGTGATGATGGTATTCCCGGTGTTGATCCTGGCCCTGCAGGCCTACGGCTGGCGCGAGTTCTTCCGCTTCACCGAGCGGGCCTTCAAGGTGGTGTTCACCCTCTGGCTCATTCCCCTCGGCCTCTTCTCCTACATGGTCTATCTCTATCACCTCACCGGGGATGCCCTGGCCTTCAAGCACATCCAGGTGGCCTGGGGCCGCTATATGGACAGCCCCCTGGACTGGTGGCTGAGCGGCTTCGAGCTGGGGGGGCGCAAGGCCTATCTCTCCATCATGGTGATCTTCGGCTGGTGCCTGAATGGCTACCTGTTCAGCCAGAAACGCTGGGCCGAAGCGACCCTGATGTTCATCTGCTGCACCATCCCCCTGATGACCGGCCTCAACGCCATGCCCCGCTACATGTTCGGCCTCTATCCGACCCTGCTGGCCATCGTGCTGCTGGCCCATCGCTGGCCTGCCATCCGCCCTGCGGTGCTCTGCATCAGCGGCATGGTTGCCTCCTTCATTGCGGTGGCCTTCGTCAACTTCAAGTTCTTCACCGTGTGACGCCACCCCGAATGCCTACAAGCCGGTCAACTGACCGGCTTTTTTCATGGCCGCGACACCCAGTTCACACTTTTCCATTCTTGAAAACGTAACCATTTGAACTGACGTCACAAATCGGTATTTTACCGGTCCAAGCCTGCCCCAGCGCGCCCTAGAATGAGTGCCTCAACGGACCCTGCTCCTCACACTCTGCTCAAGGAATGGCTTATGCGTCTCTCTTCGCGCCCCGCTCTTCGCCCATCACCCCTGTGGCTGGCCGTGCTCGCCACACCGCTGTTCATCGGTCAGGCGATGGCGGCCCCCGAGGTCTATCTCCATGTGGATGGCAAACCGGTGGCCGAGGCGCTGACGCTGGACAAGGGCACCGTCACCCTGACCCACAGACTGGACAAGGGGAGCCACCAGATCCGCATCAGCGATGCGGGCAACAGCTGCGGCACCAGCTTCGGGCCAACCGAGGCCAGGCCCCTTCCCTTCGGCACCGCCCAGCCCATGGACAAGTGCAGCAAGGGGACAGACTTCAATCTGAGGGTGATGCTGGCGGGGGACTACGAGTTCACCTTCAACCCCGATACCCCCAGCCTCAAGGTGTTGCGGGCAACCAAAAAGAGCGAGTTCAAACGCCAGCCTCCGGAAGAGCCCTGCATCAGCTGGGATGGCGGCCCGGTCACGACATCACTCAAGGGAGTCTGGCCCGACGGCACCCGGTTGCGGGATGCCTACTCGGGACAGGAAGCCGTGGTCAAAGGCGGCAAAATCACCCTGACACCGAGCAAGGAGAGCGGCGGCCTGCTGCTGCTCGAACCGGTCAAGGCCGCCAAGCCTGCTCCCTTCAGCTGGGATCAGGCGAGCGTCTATTTTCTGCTGACCGACCGCTTCCACAACGGCGATCCCGCCAATGATCACAGCTTCGGTCGTCAGAAGGATGGTCAGGACGAAGTGGCCACCTGGCATGGCGGTGACTTCAAGGGGCTGACCGAGAAGCTCGACTACATCAAGCAACTCGGCATCAACGCCATCTGGATCACCCCCATGGTGGAACAGGTCCACGGCTTCATCGGCGGTGGCGAACAGGGGAACTTCCCCTTCTACGCCTACCACGGCTACTGGGCGCTCGACTTCACCAAAATCGACCCCAACTACGGCGACGAAGAGAGCCTGAAAACTCTGGTGGACGAGGCCCACAAGCGCGGCATGCGGATCATCCTCGACGTGGTGATGAACCACGCAGGCTACGCCACCCTCGCCGACTTGCAGGATCTGGGGCTCACCGATCTCACCCAGAACACCGGCAAGCTGCCGAGTCGCTGGAACGAATGGCGCCCGAGCGGCGGCCTCAACTGGCATGGCTACAACCAGTTCATCGACTACCAGTCATCCCACTGGGACAAGTGGTGGGGCCCTGACTGGGTGCGCGCAGGTCTGCCCGGCTACCCACAACCCGGCACCGACGACGTCACCGGCTCGGTGGCCGGATTGCCGGACTTCCTGACCGAATCCACCAGATCGGTGGGGCTGCCACCGCTGCTCGCTGCCAAAAAAGACACCAGGGCCAAGGCCCTGCCCAACGCCACCGTGACCGATTACCTCATTGCCTGGCACACCGACTGGGTGCGCCGCTTCGGCATCGACGGCTTCCGTGCCGACACCGTCAAGCACCTGGAGCCCGCGGTCTGGGCCAGGCTCAAGCAGGCGGGCACCGACGCGCTCAAGGAGTGGAAGGCCGCCAACCCGGGCAAGGCCCTCGATGACCTTCCCTTCTACATGGTGGGCGAGGTGTGGGATCACGGGGTCGCCAAGGACTTCTGGTACCAGCACGGCTTCGATTCCCTGATCAACTTCGACTACCAGCGTGAATTCGCCCTGCCCCAGGCCCAGTGCATGGCGGGGGCAGAGCCCACCTATGCGAGCTACGCCAGCCGCATCAACCAGGATCCCGAGTTCAACGTGCTGAGCTACATCAGCTCCCACGACACCAAGCTCTTCTTCGGCGACTATCAGGACGTGGCGCTGCAACGGCGGGTGGCCAACAGCTTCATGCTGCTGCCGGGGGGCATCCAGATCTACTATGGCGACGAGTCCGGCCGGGGACTGGCCAAGGATGGCGGCGTGTTCGATCAGAGCGTGCGCTCGGACATGAACTGGCAGGAGCTGGCGAGTGGCGAGAAGGCGGAGCTGGTCAAGCACTGGCAACGGCTCGGCCAGTTCCGTGCCGCCCACCCTGCCATCGCGGCGGGCAGCCACAAGAAGATTTCCGATGTCCCCTATGGCTTCGTGCGGGAGAAAGGAGAAGACAAAGTGGTCGTGGTCTTCGCGGGTCGGCAGAAATAGCGACCTGGCCTGAATAAAAAGGGGAGCCGATGGCTCCCCTTTTTTGTCTTGCCGACGCCCACATCAATCAGACTGGCGGGCCGCCTTTGGCCACTGCAACCTCGCCCTGAGCAGGGTTTCCTGCCACAGGGGCCAGGCCAGCAAGGCCTGCTGATAGGCGCCAGCCTGACCGGGCAGCGAAATGCCATAGCTTGCCAGTCGATAGGCCATCACCGCATAGAAGGCATCCAGAATGCTCGCCTCGTCGAAATAGAAGGGCCCCCGCGCCTGGGACCAGAGAGTCTGCAACCGGGCCAGCTCGTCGATGACCTCCACCGGCGGTTCACTCTGGGTGGGCGCCCCCAGGAAGAAGGGCAGCAGGGTGCGGATCTGACGAAAACCGGCGTGCAGCTCGGCGCACAGGCTGCGGGCCAGGGCCCGTTCGGCCTTGTCCACCGGATAAAGGTGGCGCTCCGGGCAACACTCGTGGAGATATTCGGCGATGGCCAGAGAGTCGTGAATACGCAGCTCACCGTCGTCGAGCCAGGGCACCAGGCCGGCGGGGGCCGTGCGCTTGAGCCGTTGCAGCTCCTTGGCATCTTCCAGATCGAAGACCTGCTCCTGCCACTTGAGCCCGCTCATGGCCAGCACCAGCGCCGTTCTCATTGCCCAGGTGGAGCCCGTGCCCACCGTCAAAACCAGGGATCCCATCGATTGCCTCCTGCATGGGTTGTTTACTGGCCATCCCGCCGGCCCCGTGGCACGACATCCGATGACCACCTCACATTTGCGTACTGGCGGGTTTGACCCACTTGGGTAGCAGTGCTAGTTTGATTTTTCAAAACAATCGGTTAGCAACAATGTGAGCTATGGACAGCCAATTTACCATCGTCATCGCAGATGACCACCCCCTGTTTCGGGGCGCCCTCTATCAAGCGGTGCACATGGCCATCGACGACGCCAGATTGCTGGAGGCTGACTCCATCGACAGCCTGAGCCACCTGCTCGATGAACATCCCGACGTCGACCTGCTGCTGCTGGATCTCAAGATGCCGGGGGCCAACGGCTTCGAGGGGCTGGCCTATCTGCGCGGACATCACCCGGATCTCCCCATCGTCGTGGTCTCGGCCTCCGAGGATCCCGCCATCATCCAGCAGGTGCTGCGCCTGGGCGCGCTCGGCTTCATTCCCAAGTCCGTCCCCATGAAAGAGCTGGTCAGCGCCCTCAATACGGTGATCGGGGGGGACAACTGGGTGCCGGAAGGCATCTTCCTCCATCCCGAGCCCAGCGAAGGGCCCGATTTCGCCACCAAGCTGGCCAGCCTCACCCCCCAGCAATACAAGGTGCTCATCATGTTGCGGGATGGCAGCCTCAACAAACAGATCGCCTGGGAGCTCAACGTCTCCGAAGCGACCATCAAGGCCCATATCACCGCGATTTTCCGCAAACTCGGGGTCAAGAACCGCACCCAGGCAGTCATCGCCCTCCAGCAAATGGGCATCAAGGACGACTGAGCTCGTCCCCCGCTGGCTCGTAACAAGCCAGCCACAACCGCCCCCAGCAGACTCTCTGGCCCCCGCAGCAGCCGGAAACGGCCTCCCTGCACCATTTGCGGCTCGACAATTAGCACGGTCGTACTTTATGCTGCCAGCCCAGAGAGAGGAGAGCCGGATGAGCAAGGGACGTCTGACCCGCGACACCATTTTGCAGACTGCATTCGAGCAGGCGAGCCAGCAGGGGCTTGAGAGCCTCACCATAGGCTCCCTCGCAACGGCCTGCGAGATGTCAAAAAGCGGTCTGTTCGCCCACTTCCAGTCCCGCGACAACCTTCAAATCGCCGTGCTCACCCATTCCGCCGAGGTATTTCGGGAGCGGGTGATCCAGCCGGTGCGCCAACAGGGGTACGCCACCCAGCAGGAGAAACTGCTCGCCCTGTTGCAGGCCTGGCTGGCCTGGAACCAGAGTTTTGCCGGCCGCTGCATGTTCCTCGATGCCTGGACCTCCGCCCAGGAGGGTGAGGTCCAGCAGGCGGCACGCGAGCTGGTCCGTTTCTGGCTCGACTACCTGGCACGCCAGGTAGTGCAGGGGCAGGCCAGAGGGGAGTGGCGCAGCGATCTCGACCCCTGGCGCGCCGTCTATCGCCTTTATGGCCTCTATCTCGGGGATCAGGTGTTCCATGCCCTGGGGCTCAGCGAGGATCCGGCCCGCCACTTCTGGCCCGAGGTGGAACAATTGCTGGCCAGCTGGCGCTGACCCGACGGGCTCTTCTTTTTAAAAACCCGCAAAAAAGCACGACCGTTCGCACACAAAAGACACAGGATGACCATGAGCAGCAAGATCTACTTCAACACACGCCGCTTCAGCCCGAGCAAGTTGCTGCTGGGCCTCGGCACCCGCCTGCATCACGTGCTCGCGCCCACCCACGCAAAGCGCACCGCCAGCAAGCTGCTGCTCACCCCGCAGCGGGCGACCCGGGGCGTCGCAGCCCCGGCTGGCCTGGTCGAGCAGGCCATCCACACCAGTGAAGGGACCCTGATGAGCTACCGGCTCGGGCAGGGGCCGGTCTGGCTGCTGATGCACGGCTGGTCAGGCAGTGCCAGCCAGTTCTATCCGCTGATGAGCCATATCGCCGCCCAGGGCTATACGGCGCTCGCCTACGATCACCCCGCCCACGGCCGGAGCGAAGGGAACAGGGGTCATCTGCCCCGCTTCGTGCGCGCTTTCGACGAGATCCTCGAGCGGGTCGGCCCCGTCCAGGGCGTCATCACCCACAGCATGGGGGGCGCCGTCACCCTCAGCAGCCGTCACCCGGCAATCGATGCGCTGCCGCTGCTGCTCATCTCCCCGGTGCTCGACTACGTGCCCCAGCTCTACGGCATGGTGGCGCGCTCCGGCTACTCCATCCGGCTGTTCGATGCGGTGGTCAAGGAGATAGAACACGAATACCAGCACCCGCTCAGCACGGTTGACCCCATTGGCCGGCTCGCCCGGCGCAGCGGCGCCGCCCTCATCGTTCACGATGAGGAAGACCGCTTCGCCCCCCACCGGGACTCCCTGCGCGCGGCCCAGGATGGCAGAACCCGACTGGTCAGCACCCGGGGGCTCGGCCATGGCCGTATTCTGGCAAGCCCTCCAGCCTTCGCCGCCTTCGATCAACTGAGCCAGACGCCCTTGGCAAACTGAAAATGAAACGGGCCGCAAAAATTGAGCGTGCGGCCCATTTTTATCCGGTATACAACGTCTTATAGTTGAATTGCGCGGTGGCAACCCGCCCTGGCGATCACGATAAGGCGCACCCTCATGGCCAGACCCAATACTGCTCTTCTGCTGACTGGTGGTGGTGCCCGCGCCGCCTATCAGGTCGGCGTACTCAAGGCGGTGGCCGAACTCTACCCCCGCAACATCGGCATCCCCTTCCCCATTTTGTGCGGCACCTCGGCGGGGGCTCTCAACATCACGGCGCTGGCGTGCTACGCCTCCTGTTTCCATCTGGGGGTGCGCAAGCTGGAGTGGGTCTGGCGACGTTTCGAGACCCACCACATCTTCGACTTCCACCCCTGCCAACTGCTGTGGCGCACCCTCTATCAGGGCTCGGCCGGCCTCATCACCCCCCAGAGCAACCGCGCCTTTCACCTGTTTGACAACGCCCCCCTGCGCCGTCTGCTGGATCAGCTCATCGACTATCACCGCATCGATGACAACATCCTCTACGGCAGCCTGGAGGCCATCGCCATCACGGCCTCCGACTACGATGACGGCCTCTCCACTACCTTCTTCCAGGGGCGGGCCGAACATCAGCCCTGGGAGCGCGCCAGACGACGTGGCCTGCGAACCCTGCTCACCTCGGATCACCTGCTGGCCTCGTCGGCGCTGCCCTTTGTCTTTCCCGCCACCCCCATCGGCGATCGCGTCTACGGAGATGGCTCCATCCACCAGCTGAGCCCGCTCAGCCCGGCCATCCACCTGGGGGCGGAGCGGATCCTGCTGGTGACCCTGGACTCCCCTCACAGGGAGAACCCGACGCCCCGCCAGGGGCACCTGACCAGCTCCAACATCGCGAGCCATCTGCTCAACACCGTCTTCTCCGACACCCTCAATTCGGATCTGGAGCGGCTCGGGCGCATCAACCAGACCCTTTCCCTCATTCCGGCACGGGAGCGCAGTCGGCTGAAACTGCGCCAGGTGGAGACCTGCGTGATCCGCCCCAGCCAGGATCTCGACCTCATCGCCCTCGAATACCTCCCACGGTTGCCGACCCAGCTGCGCCGTCTGCTGCGGGTGCTCGGTGTCAACGGCGAAGAGAGCAGCAGCCTGGCCAGCTTCCTGATGTTTGACCCCGGCTATTGCCAGCGGCTCATCAAGCTGGGATACCAGGACGCGCTGGATCACCGCCAGCGCATCGAGGCCTTCCTCGACCTGCCGGGCAGCGGGAGGCAGGAGCAGTTTCGCGAAGAGGCCTGAGGGGCCTTATCCCATGGCAAGGAGATCCTAGCGTCCCTCCAGCAGGCGCTGCTCCGCCTGTTCCATGGCCACGGCCGTGCCGAAGAGCACCAGGGTATCTCCCGCCGCCAGTACCAGCTCGCGCCTGGGATCCAGGCTGCGCTCCCCGCGATGAATCGCCTTGATGCGCACCTCTCCCAGGGCGAGATCCCGTACCCTGTGTCCCACCGCCCAGGCCTGGTCGTGCAGCAGCACGGGATGCAGCCGCTCGAGCAGTTGATCCGTCTCCAGATTGCCCGCACTCTTGCCGCCCCAGTAGAAACCGTGCAGAAAGCGATACTGGCTGCTGCGCTCGTGCTCCATGCGCCGGATCACCCGGCCGATGGGAATGTCGCAGTTGAGCAGCAGGTGGGAGACCAGCATCAGGGCTCCCTCCTGGGATTCGGGGATCACCTCGAAGGCGCCGGCCTGCTTGTAGTGTTCAAGGAAGCTGTCATCCCGGGTACGCACCAGCACCTTGATCTCCCCCGCCAGCTCCCGGATCAGCGTCAGCATGGCATCAACCCGCTTGCGATCGTCGAAGGTGATGATCACCAGCCGCGCCCGCAACAGACCGGCCGCCAGCAGGATGTCGCGCCGGCTGGCATCGCCGAACGCCACCTGCTCCCCCGCCAGCTTGGCCTCGCTCACCCGCTCGGGATCGAGATCCAGGGCCAGGAAGGGGATCTCTTCGAGCTTGAGAAAGCGGGCACAGGTTTGGCCGGTGCGTCCGAACCCGGCGATGATGACGTGCTGGTGTTTGCTCAGGCCCGACTGGGCCGCCTCGGCGCGAGAGAGCAGGGCACTGTCGGTGAGGGAGTGGGCAAGCCCCAGCGCCCGCAACACCAGCCAGGGGGTGAGGGCGATGGAGATGACACCGATGCCGATCAGCAGAGAGACCAGCTGGTGATCCAGCAAGCCGTGATGACTCGCCAGCGCCAGCAGCACAAAACCGAACTCCCCGACCTGGCTCAACATGATGCCGGCGGCCATGGCGTCGCGCTTGCGCTCCCCCATCAGGCGGCCCGCCAGCAATATGAGCAGCGACTTGCACAGGATGAGCCCCGTCACACAGGCCAACACCTGCCACCAGGCGCCCGCCACCAGCGCCCAGTCCATGGTCATGCCGATGGTAATGAAGAAGAGCCCCATCAACACGTCGCGAAACGGCTTGATGTCCACTTCGAGCTGATGACGATAGTGGGACTCCCCCAGCATCATGCCCGCCAGAAAGGCACCGAGCGCCATGGAGAGCCCCATCCACTGGGTCAGGGAGGCCGCCAGCAATGCCACCAGCAGGGCACTCAGTACGAAGAGTTCATCTGAACGTGCGCGCGCCACCTCGAAAAACAGCATGGGCAGCAGCCACTTCCCCACCGCCAGCAGCACGGAGAGCGCAAACAACCCCTTGAGGGAGGCCCAGGCGACCTCCGCCAGCAGGGCGCTGCCCTGCACCTCGGGCTGGGCCAGTATGGGGATCATCACCAGCAGGGGCACCACGGCAAGATCCTGGAACAGCAGCACGCTCACCCCGAGCTGGGCTCGCCGGGTATGGAGCTGCTTGAGCTCGCCGAGCTGCTTGATCACCACGGCGGTGGAGGAGAGCGCCAGGGTGCCTGACACCACCAGCGCCTGGGCCAGGCTCAGCCCCCACCACCAGCCGAGCCCGAAAAACAGCAGTGAGGTGAGCAGCACCTGCAGGCTGCCGACCCCCAGCACCAGCTTGCGCATGGCGAGCAGACGCGGCAGGGAGAACTCGAGCCCGAGGGAGAACATCAGGAACACGATGCCAAGCTCCCCTATGGTCTGCATCATGGCCTGACCCGTGACGATGGCCACGCCGTGGGGGCCGAGCAGCATGCCGGCAAACAGATAGGCAAGGATCACCGGCTGGCCGAGGCGCCGGAAAATGGCCACCAGCACAACGGCGAAGATCAGCAGGATCAACACATCGGTGTACACCCATCCCTCTCCTTCATCTGCCCGGCACCCTCTTCCCTGCAAGCACAGCGCCCGCTCCCCATATGGCACGCCACTCGCTCAGCGGCAGGGATTTCCCCTCCCGTTTCATCCCGTTAAGCCTAGCCAGCCCCCTTGTTTTTCATCGGACATATTTTAGGCACAGGGCTTGCAAGAGCCTGCGCAATGAATGGAGAGGTGTAAGGGCTGTAACGTGGAAAACACATCGTCATTGAACGGCTTCGGACATGGCATAGAGCAGTGGGTACAGCAGATGGAGCGGCTTGCGCCCTTGACCGGGCAGGACCGCTATCAGCAGATCGAGCAGTTGCTGGGGCAACGGGATCTTGACGCCCTGCTGGCAATCTTTGCCGAGCGGGTGGCAAACATTGTCCGGATCCACTCGCTCCAGTTCGACTGTGGCCAGCCCCATCCCCTCATCTCGCACCCGCCCCAGGCCAGGCTGACCCTGCATGCCTATCGCTTCGAGCTGCGGGGACGACACGAGCAGTTGCTCGGCCAGTTGCACTACGAGCTGGAGCACCCCCTGAGCGACGGCCAGAGGCGGTTGCTTGAGCAATATCATCAGCTGTTCAGCCTCCCCCTGCCCCTCTATCTGCGGCTGGATCGGCTGGAGCAGCAGGTGCGGCTCGACCACCTGACCGGGCTTGGCAATCGCGCCTACTTCGACGAGGCCATCGGCCGGGCGGTGGAGCAACACAGCCGGGAACCCCACGGCCTGGTGCTGGTGCTGCTGGATCTCGACAGATTCAAGCAGGTGAACGACACCTGGGGCCACCCGGTGGGCGACCTGGTGCTAAGCCGCTTCGCCCAGTTGCTGCAGGGGTGCATTCGCGGGACGGATCAGGCGTTTCGCCTCGGCGGGGACGAGTTTGCCCTGCTGCTGCAACCCGCGGACCCCGAGGCCTGGCGCCCGGTCTGGCTGCGGTTGCAACATGTGCTCCACAGCCACAAGGAGCTCAGCGCCTTCTCGGTGGGGTGCAGCCTGGGAGCCGCCAGCTGGCAGTCGGGCATGGATGTGCAGCGCCTCTACGAGACGGCCGATACTCATCTTTACGCCCGCAAGAAAGCCGGGGGCTCCGGCCTGCCCGAATAGGGCATCACCCTTCCCCTCCCGGCCCCCTGTCACTCTGCGATGTCAATCCGCATCCGGGGTGACGGGGGGCCGCCACTCCCACGCCACCCCCTTTTCTGGCGCCAGAAATCCGTCGCAGACAAAGAGCCCGGCCACCAGTGCCACCTGTTCACCGTAGTAGAGGATGGGAATGCGCCCCCGCTGCCAGGAGGGCACCCCGTACTCTTGCAGCAGCTTCTTGAGCCGCCGGCTGCCCACCCGCCCCACCGGTTTCAGCATGACGCCCGGGGCGACCTGAAAACGCACCGAGAGCGGCTCGTCCCCCCTCGGTGTCCGCAACCCTTCGCCATCCGTTCTCCAGAGCCTGAACTGCCCAAGCCCGTCCGGCAGAGTGAGCGTCTCTTCCATCCGGATGGGCAGCACCTCCTCGCGGGGGGCGAGATCCGGCGCCACCAGGTACAAGCGCCCCTGATAGCGGCGGCACGCCAACCCTTGCAGGCTCAGCCTGGGATTGGCGTCATCGCGCGCCAGCGCCACCTCCTGCCACAGCAGGCCCAGCAGCTCGCGGGAGGGCATCTCTCCCCCCTGACGGCGGATCCAGTGGCGCAGCAGGTTGTTGCGCCGCACGGGGGAGAGGGAGAGGAGTCCGTCAATGCGCAGCCCTTCTCCCTCACCCACCGCCTGCCAGTCCGCCTCGGCCAGCTCGCCGATGAGCGCCTCCTGCTCGGCGCACAGGGCCATGGTGCGCGCCGTCGTCCGGGCCATGGCGGGCCAGCGGTCCTTGAGCAGGGGGATGATCTGCTGGCGCAGGAAGTTGCGGTCATAGCTCGGGTCCTCGTTGCTCTCATCCTCAACCCAGCCATAAGGAAGTGACTGCGCGGCTTCCGCCAGCTCGGCCCGGCTCATGTCGAGCAAGGGGCGCAACAGATGGCCTGCGGCAAAAGGCTGGCTCGCCACCATGCCCGCCAGTCCGCGCAGACCGGCACCCCGCTTGAGCGCCAGCAGCAGGGTCTCCAGCTGATCATCCTGATGGTGAGCGGTGAGCAGCCACTCCCCTTCCCCCAGGTGGGCGGCGAGTCGCTCATAACGCGCCGCCCGCGCCTGGGCCTCCAGGCTCTCCCCGTTGCCTCGACAGAGCTGCACCCGCTCCACGATGAGGGGCACCGCCAGTTGCTGGCACACCCCTTCGCAGTGAGTCACCCAGTCGTCGGCATGCGGGCTCAGGCCGTGATGAACGTGCAGGGCGTTCAGGGCGAGGCCGTGGGCGCGGGCAAAACGGGCCGCCAGCACCAGCAAGACGGTGGAGTCGAGCCCGCCGCTGAAAGCCACCAGCAGACCGCGGGAACCTTCCGGCGCAGGCAGAGTCTGACAAAAACGAGAATAAATACGAGAAATCATAGGCTTCCCCAATACGACCAGGCCGATCTTAGCAGAGTCGGGCTTATCAAGCGCTAACCCGGCTGCTAGAGTGAATCGCTCCCTGCGTGGGCAAGGAAGCCATATAACCCGAATTGGAATAAAACCATAATGAACAACAAGAAACACATCCTGGCCACCCTCGTCGGGCTGGCCCTGCTGGCCGGTTGCAGTCAGGCACCGAGCCAACCGGACAAACACTCCGGCCTTGCGCTGGCCAACATGGACACCAGCGTCAAGCCTGGTGACGACTTCTTCCGCTACGTGAACGGCCACTGGCTCGCCACGGCCAAGATCCCCGATGACAGGCCCGCCGATGGCGCCTTCTACCTGCTGCGGGACAAATCCCTGGCGGACGTGCGAGTGCTGGTGGAGGGGCTGGATGGCAAAGCCGCCACCGGCACCCCGGCCCAGCAGATCCACGACCTCTACCAGAGCTATCTGGATCAGGCCGCCCGCAACGCCAAGGGCACCACGCCCCTGCTGCCGATGCTGAGCGAGATAGAGCAGATCAGCACGCCGCAGGATCTCGCCCGCGCCTTCGCCCAGAGCGCCCGCACCGGTGGCGGCTCCCCCTTCGGTTTCTGGATAGACGCCGACGCCAAATCCCCTGACAGCTATGCCGTCTACCTCTACCAGGCCGGCCTCGGCCTGCCGGATCGGGACTACTACCTCAAGCGCGACCCCAACAGCCAGGCGCTGCTGCACAAGTACGAGCAGCACATCGCCGCCATGCTGGCCCGCTTCGGTGAGACGGATGCCCAGGCCAAGGCGAAACGCATCCTGGCCCTCGAGACCAGGCTCGCCCAGATCCAGTGGGACAACGTGGCCCTGCGAGACAGAGAGAAGAACTACAACAAGGGGCCGGTGAGCGAGCTGGGGCGCCTCGCCCCCGCCATCGACTGGGACGCCTACCTGGCCCAGGCCGGCCTTGCGGGACAGCAGAGCCTGGTCATCGGCCAGCCCACCTACCTCTCGGCCCTGAACGAGGTGATGCAGCAGACCCCGGTCGCTGACTGGCAGGCCTACCTCAAGTGGCAGCTCATCACCGATTACGCCCCCTACCTCGACAGCCAGACCGATGCCCAGAATTTTGCCTTCTTCGGCACCGCCCTGAGCGGCACGCCCAAGCAGCGCGCCCCCTGGGAGCGGGCCCTCGGGGTACTGGACAACAACCTGGGGGAGGCGGTGGGCAAGCTCTATGTCGAGCGCTACTTCCCGCCAGCGGCCAAGGCCCGTATGGAGCAGCTGGTGGAGAACCTGCGCACCGCCTACGGCCAGAGCATCCAGGAGCTGGACTGGATGTCCCCGGCCACCAAGACCCAGGCCCTCGAGAAGCTCGCCAAGTTCAGACCCAAGATCGGCTACCCGGACAAGTGGAAGGACTACAGCGCCATCACCATTCGCCCCGACGATCTGGTGGGCAACCTGCAGCGGGCCCGCGCCTTCGAATACGCCGACAACCAGGCTCGCCTCGGCAAGCCGGTCGATCGGGACGAGTGGCACATGTCGCCCCAGACGGTGAACGCCTACTACAACCCGAGCAACAACGAGATCGTCTTCCCGGCCGCCATCTTGCAACCCCCCTTCTTCGACATGACGGCGGACGATGCAGTCAACTACGGCGCCATCGGCGGGGTGATCGGCCACGAGATGGGCCACGGTTTTGATGATCAGGGGGCCAAATCCGACGGTGACGGCGTGATGCGCGACTGGTGGACGCCGGCGGATCTCAAGGAGTTTCGCTTTCGCACCAGCCGGCTGGTGGCCCAGTACAACCGCTTCGAGCCCATCAAGGGCCAGTACGTCAACGGCCAGTTTACCCTGGGGGAGAACATCGGCGATCTCGGCGGCCTCACCATCGCCCACAAGGCCTACCTGCTCTCCCTGGATGGCAAGGAGGCCCCGGTGCTGGACGGTTTTACCGGCGAGCAGCGCTTCTTCCTCGGCTGGGCCCAGGTGTGGAAGGGCATGTATCGCCCCGAGCTGATGCAGATGCTGCTCGCCTCGGATCCCCACTCGCCGCCGGAATACCGGGTCAACGGCGTGGTACCGAACATCCCCGCCTTCTACGAGGCGTTCAAGATCCAGCCCGGCGACAAGCTCTATCTGGACCCGGCCAAACGGGTCAAGATATGGTGATGACAACCCGGGCAGGGGGCGGCCGACCAGCGGCCCCCTGCCCGCTTCCGACGTGGCAGGGAAGCGTCCCCTGCCCGTCACAGACACACAAGCAGCAACAAGGGTCCTCTCCATGAAAGCCTTATTCCTTACTCTCGGCCTGCTCACCCTGCCCCTCGCCAGCCAGGCGGCGGACGGCTTCTTCAAACAGCTGACGCTCCCCTCCGGCCAGGTGGTGACCGTCAGCGAAGGGCGCGGCGAGCCCGCCTCCACCGGCAGCTACGACGTGCGCCTCTACTCCGGTGCCAACCCCCAGTTTCCGCTGGATCAGTTCATCGACGGCAAGGTGCTGCCGCGCGATGGCAGCATCAAGGAGCTCAAGTTGCTGGATCTCAACGGCGACAAGCAGCCTGAAGTCATCGTCGTGGTGGAGAGCGCCGGCAGCGGCAGCTACCTGAGCGCCGACGCCCTCACCATCAATCCCCAGGAGGGGCTGGAGAGCTTCAACCACGTGGAGGGACTGGCCCCCAGTGACGATGTGATTGAGGCCCTCAAGACTCCCCGCGACTGACCCCCCACGCCCCGTATCACGGGGCGTTTTTTTACCCCGCACCTATCGATGCGGTGCCCACGGCCCCCCACAGGGCGGATGGACGACTGTTTTTTTCTGTGCCTATAATCGCCGCACAGTGCCATAACGAAACACAAGGAGGTAAAAAATGGTTATCCAAGCGTGTCCGATGTTCTCGGCTCGCCTGTTCGGCACATTCAAGTGCTCTTGCCTGCATACCATCGCGCTGCGATAGCGGGTTCGAGCAAAGCCGACTCCCTTCCATACCGAGACCTTTCTCGACTCTGCCGTTGTCGCCAGCGCTCCTGATGACAGGGATATCCTATCCCGCGATTTAAGAGAGCAAGAGCATGACAACCCTGATGAGTACCCATTCCCTGCAGATGAGTGCGGGGCACCTTCCCTTATTTGACCATCTCGAACTCGGCATTCGCGCAGGCGACCGACTCGGCCTGATCGGCGCCAACGGCTGCGGCAAGAGCACATTGCTCGCGCTGCTGGCGGGCGAACGCACGCCCCAGGCCGGCCGGGTCGTGCAGGCCGCCGCCTGCCGCTGCGAGTTCGTGGCCCAGCAACTGCCCGCCGGGCTTTCCACCCTCAGCACCCGCGCCGTGCTGCTGGATGCGCTCGGCAACGACCCCGCCGCCGAATGGCAGGTGGACAAGCTGCTGGCCGAACTGCAGCTGGAGGCCCAGGCCACGTTGCCGGTCAGTGCACTGAGCGGTGGCCAGCACAGCCGGCTGCAGATAGGCCGCGCCCTGCTGCGCCAACCCAACCTGCTGCTGCTCGATGAGCCCAGCAACCACCTGGACTTGCCCGCCCTGCTCTGGCTCGAGCAGTTTCTGCTGGGCTGGCGCGGCGCCTTCGTGCTGGTCTCCCACGACGCTCGCCTGCTGGACAGCGTCACGGAGCAGACCCTGATCCTGCGAGACGGCCAGTTGCACCGCTTCGCCCTGCCCTGCAGCCAGGCCAGGGCGGCGCTGGCTGCCGAGGATGAGCAGACCCGCCTGCGCCGGGCGGATGAGCAAAAGGAGATAGACCGCCTGAGCGCCAGCAGCAAGCGCCTCGCCATCTGGGGGCGGGAGCATGACAACGAGAAGCTGGTGCGCCAGGCCAAGTCCATGGAAAAACGCATCGCCCGCCTGCAGGAGGAGCAGAGCCAGGTGGCGGCGCTGGCCCCCTGGCGGCTCGAGCTGCGCGGAGTGAGCCTGCCCGCCGACACCCTGCTACGACTGGAGGCCCTCGACGTATCGCCGGCACCGGTACTGCCGCCGCTGCTGCGTGCCGAGGGGCTCTGGCTGCGAGCGGGGGACAGGGTCGCCCTGCTCGGTGCCAACGGCACCGGCAAGTCCTCCCTGCTGCGCCAGTGCTGGCGCGAACTGACCATGCAGAGTCCGCAGGCGGGCTGGTACTGCCACCCCGGCGCGAGCATCGCCTACTACGATCAGTCCCTGCAGCAGCTCTTTGACGACGCCACCCTGAGCGACGCCCTCTACCCCCTGGCCCCTCTGCCTGAGGTGACGCGGCGACAGGCGCTGATCCGGGCGGGCTTCCCCTATGCCCGCCACGGCCAGCAGGTGCACACCCTGAGCGGGGGCGAGCGGGCACGGTTGCTGTTCCTCGCCCTGTCCCTCGGCAGCCACCACATGCTCTGGCTCGACGAACCCACCAACCACCTGGATCTGGCGGGCAAGGAGGAGCTGGCCGAGGCGATTGCCGCCTTCCCGGGCGGCGTGCTGCTGGTCTCCCACGACCGGGAGCTGATCGAGCGCAGTTGCAACCGCTTCTGGCTGATACAGGACGGGCGCATCCAGGAGGCTCACAGTGCCGAGCGGGTCTATGCCGAGCTGCTGGGCGATGCCCCCTTGCCGCAGGCGGGCAGCCCGGCTCGATCAGGTGACCCGCAGACCGCGGCCGCCACGGGGGATGACGAAGAGGCGCTGCTGGCGCGCTGGTATGAGCTCGATGCCCTGCTCGCCGCCGATCTGGCCCGCAAGCCCAGGCACCAGACCCCGCGCCTGCAGCAGCAGTGGCGTGACGAGCTGGCGCGCCTTGCCGAGCGCCTCGACTTTGCCTGACGCCAGCCCGGATCATCCATCTCTTGTTACGCAACACACGCGGCCAGCCACGGCTGGCCGCAAGGAGTCATCATGACATCAGCACCACCCCACATCAGGCTGGATCCCGTCACCGACACCGACCTGCCTCACATCTATCGCGGCCTCTCCGATCCCCGGGTCGTCGCCTACTACGGCGTCAGCTACGACAGCCTGGCGGCATGCCGGGCACAGATGGATTGGTATGCCGAGCTGACCCGCACCGGCCGTGGCGCCTGGCACCTCATTCGCGACCGGCACACGGGCGAACCGCTGGGGGCCATCGGCTACAACGATGCCGACCCGACTCACCGGTGTGCCGAGCTGGGCTACTGGCTCTATCCCGAACACTGGGGCAAGGGGGTGATGAGCGGGGCGCTGCAACTCTGGCTGCCGCTCACTTACCGCACCACCGACCTGCACCGGCTTATGGCGGTGGTGGAGGAGCCCAACCTTCCCTCCGCCCGCCTGCTGGAGCGGGCCGGATTTTACTACGAGGGCACGGCGCGGGAGTGCGAGCGCAAGGGGGATGGCTTCATCTCCCTGCACCACTACGCCATCTTGCGCAGCGACCTGCCCGCCAGCCTGTGACCCGCAACAACAAGCCCCGCACTGCGGGGCTTTTTTTCGGGAGTTACTTGATGGCGCAGACACCCTCATCGGACGCCGAGCGGCGGCGTCTGCGCCGCCACAGGGAGAAGCCGCCATACCCCAGGCTCAGCACGACGGCATAGAGCACCTGGGTAGCGAGGGCCAGCAGCACCAGGGTGCAGAGCAGCACGCTGAGGCCCGCCAGCCCCTTGCCGGTCCCCGACAACAAGCGCCAGCCCGCCGCCATGCAGAGCAGATAGACCAGCACGAAGTTGCCATTGGCGTAGCGGATCAGCGCATCGAGGGGCAGGCGCAGCCAGAGGATCAGGGTGATGGAGACGAAACAGATGGCGAGCACCCAGGCAAGGGCATGCAGGGGAGCGCCCCGGGCCGAGAGGCGAGAGAGGGAGACCGGCAGTTTGCCCTCCCGCGCCATGC